>CAZMJK010000013.1:0-7203 GCA_964566555.1 uncultured Bifidobacterium sp.
GTTGCTCTTGCCACCGATGCGGTTCATGGCGATCGCCAGCGTCTCGTGGGCCTCGGCCGAGAGCGAGCCGTACGACATGGCGCCGGTCGAGAATCGCCTCACGATCTCGGAGACCGGTTCCACCTCGTCGATCGGCACCGCGGGCCGAGCGCCGACGCGGAGTTCGAACAAGCCGCGCAGCGTCGCGAGATTCTTCGATTGATCGTTGACGCGTTCGGTGTACTCCTTGAAGACGTCATAGCGACCCGAACGAGTCGAATGCTGCAACTTGTAGACCGTCTCCGGATTGAAGAGGTGGTACTCCCCTTCTCGTCGCCATTGGTATTCCCCGCCGACCTCGAGCGTGCGATGGGCGCGCTCGGTGGCGTTGTCGGGATGGGCCAGGCGATGACGCACGGCGACCTCGGCGGCGATGCCGTCGAGTCCGATGCCACCGAGTCGGCTCACTGTGCCGGTGAAGTATTCATCGACGAGGTCCTGCGACAGTCCCACGGCCTCGAAGATCTGAGCACCGGTATAGGAGGCAACCGTGGAGATGCCCATCTTGGACATGACCTTGAGGACACCCTTGCTCGCCGACTTGATGTAGTTCGCGACCGCCTTGATCGGGTCGTGGATCTCCGTACGACCCTCGGCGATGAGGTCCTCGATGGTTTCGAACGCCAGATACGGATTGATCGCCGCTGCCCCGTATCCGATGAGCAGACACATGTGATGCACCTCACGAGCGTCGCCAGCCTCGACGATCAGCCCGACGCGAGTCCGCGACTTCTGGCGGATCAAGTGATGGTGAACCGCACTGGTGAAGAGCAGCGATGGAATCGGCGCCATCTCCGAATCGGCTCCGCGGTCGGACAGGACCAGCATCGTGGCTCCCGCTTCGATCGCCTCGGTCGCAAGCCGGCGGACGTTGGCGAGAGCCTTCTCGAGTCCTTCTCCCCCGGCCGCCACCGGATAGAGGCACGGAATGACGACGGTGCGGAAATCCGAGGTGCCGTCGTGCTCCGCGATGTGCACCAGGGTCCGCAGTTCATCGTTGTCGAGGATGGGTCGTTCGAGGACGATCTGACGACACGAGGAAGGTTGCGGGTTCAACAGGTTTCCCTCGGGTCCGAGGGTGCCGCTCACCGCCGTTACCAATTCCTCGCGAATGGCATCGAGAGGAGGATTCGTCACCTGAGCGAAGAGTTGTGCGAAGTAGTCGAAAAGGAGGCGCGAACGTGACGAGAGCACCGCGATCGGCGTATCGGTTCCCATCGAACCGATGGGTTCGGTTCCCGTCTTCGCCATGGGCTCGAGGATGAGCTTCATCTCTTCGTTCGTGTAACCGAAGAGTTGCTGGCGCTTCACCACTGCGTCGTGAGGGATGAGGGTGTGGGGCTGGGATGCCAGGGACTGCAACTCGATCTGGTTGGTCGTCAGCCAATCGCCATAGGGGTGCTGGGACGCCAAGTGATTCTTGATCTCCTCATCGCCGATGATTCGACCCTGCGTCGTGTCGACGAGGAACATGCGCCCCGGTTGCAGGCGGCCCTTCTGAACGACCCGAGCCGGGTCGACGTCGATAACACCGACCTCCGACGCCATGATCACCAGATCATCGGCGGTCACCCAATAGCGCGAGGGTCGCAACCCGTTGCGGTCGAGGACTGCTCCGATCACCTTCCCATCGGTGAAGGCGATCGAGGCGGGGCCATCCCATGGCTCCATGAGTGATGCGTGGAATCGGTAGAAGTCCCGCTTCGCCCTCGGCATGGAGGGCTGATGCTCCCACGCCTCCGGGACCATCATCAGGACCGCATGTGGCAACTCGTACCCACCCATGTGGAGCAGTTCGAGGACTTCATCGAACGTGGCCGAATCCGATGCACCGGGTGTGCAGATCGGGAAGATCCGTTCAAGATCACCGTGGAGAAGACTCGATTGCAGCAATGCCTCTCGTGCTCGCATCCAGTTTCGGTTTCCCTGCACCGTGTTGATCTCACCGTTGTGAGCGATGAACCGGAACGGATGAGCGAGCGGCCAGGACGGGAACGTGTTGGTGGAGAATCGCGAGTGGACGAGCGCCAACGCCGATTCCACACGCGGATCGGCCAGATCGGTGAAGAACTCCCCGAGTTGTGTTGTCGTCAACATCCCCTTGTAGACGAACGTACGGCTGGACAGCGACGGGAAGTACACGCCGCCCTGCGCCACCGTTCCCAACTCGTTCTCCGACCGCTTGCGAGCGAGGTACACGCGGCGATCGAGTGCTAGATCGGTCAGTCCCTCGCCGGTGATGAACGGCTGGAAGAACGACGGTTCGACACTCTTGGCTTGGGAGCCGATCATCGAGTCGTCGACCGGAACCTCGCGCCAGCCGATGATGTCGAGTCCCTCACTGGAGAAGATCTCGTCGATGCGGGCGCGAGTCGTGGCCGCGATCGCAGGGTTGGCCGAAAGGAAGGCCAGGCCGGTCGCATAGTGGCCCTCGGGGGGAAGGTCGAACGGGAGGACGGAACGAAAGAACGCGTCAGGGATCTGGAGCAGGATTCCGGCGCCGTCGCCCGTATTGACCTCGGCCCCCGCCGCGCCTCGGTGATCCATGTTGCAAAGGGCTCCGAGACCGTGGCGAACGATCTGGTGACTCCGTTCGCCCTTCATGTGAACGACGAAGTTGACGCCACAGGCGTCATGCTCGAAACGGGGGTCATAGAGACCCTGAGCCATGGGGAGCCCAGAAGGGCTGAGTGATGACATGCGTCTTCCTGCTGTGCGTGATCGGTCCGACCGTCGATCGGTGGAGAGGGGAGGTCACACTCGTGGCGGGGACGACGCTGGCCCCGGAGCGAGGGTTAAAGTGTACACGGCGGGGTGAGGGTCGATCCCGTCCGAATCGAATGACGAGGGTGGCCACCATGACCTCGGAGGAGTCCCCGGTAGGGTCTTGACTCGTGTCTGACGTTGGCTCACCGCACCACGACCACCTCGAGGATCTCGGCGGGTTCCTCCACGGATCTCCCTCGCCGTACCACGCTGTGGCCAACGCCACAGCGCGTCTGGTCGAATCAGGGTTCGTTGCGCTGGACCTCGAGGAGAAGTGGCCAACAGAGGCCGGTCGCTACGTCGTCGCCCACGGTGGTGCGCTCATCGCTTGGTCCACCGATCTCGGTGGCGATGCCCGACGTGGCTTCCGCATCGTCGGCGCCCATACCGACTCACCCAACCTTCGTCTGCGACCCCGGCCGGACCGGAGCATGCCCGGTGCGGCGCAACTCGGCGTCGAGGTGTACGGAAGTCCGCTTCTCAACTCGTGGTTGGATCGCGACCTCGGCTTGTCCGGTCGCGTCGTCGTGCGCACCTCCCCCGATTCCTCCTCGACCGAACTCCTGTGCTTCGACGAGCCGCTGCTGCGCATCCCTCAGCTCGCGATCCATCTCGATCGCTCCATTTCCAGTGACGGCCTTCGCCTCGATCCCGAACGACACCTTCAACCGATGTGGAGCTCGTCCCCGAGCACTGTGCCGGCCTTCCGATCGTGGCTGGCCGGACGCGTCGGAGTCGACGAGGACGAGGTGCTGTCGTGGGACATCATGACCCACGACCTGACCGCACCGAGTGTCCTCGGTGTCGACCGAACCCTGTTCGCGTCGAGCCGACTCGACAATCTGTTGTCCTGCCACGCCGGACTCACCGCCCTCATCGATGTCGCAGCCTCGGGTCGCGACCTCACCGCCGTTCCCGTGCTCTGCCTGTTCGACCATGAGGAGGTCGGAAGTCACTCCTCCACCGGGGCCGCCAGCCATCTTTTGCCGTCCGTGCTCGAGCGGATCGCCGTGGGTGTCGGCCTCGATCGTGAGGAGTGGCTGCGAGCCCTCGCCCGATCGTTCTGCGTCTCGGCCGATGGCGCTCACGCCACTCATCCCAACTGGCCGGAACGCCACGAACCTCACCATCAGATCGCCATCAATGGCGGTCCGGTTCTGAAGTGGAACGCGAACGCCCGCTACTCCACCGACGCCCGCAGTGCCGGCGCCCTCCGCGTGATCGCTGAAGAACTCGATCTTCCGCTGCAGGAATTCGTGTCCCGCAACGACATGCCATGCGGCTCGACCATCGGCCCGATCACTGCGACACAGCTCGGGATCCCGACAGTGGATGTTGGTGTGGCGCAACTCTCGATGCACTCCGCCCGAGAGGTCACGGGATCCTTCGATCCACTTCGATTCCGTTCGCTCCTCGCTGGCGTCCTCTCGCGATCCTCGTTGCCGATGTGACCCTCGACGAGGCCCTCTCCGTTCTCGGCCTGAAACGCTCGGCCGACGAACACCAGGTTCGATCCGCGTTCCATCGACTCATGCGCTCCCATCATCCGGACGTGATGGCGCCCGACCCGGCCCGCAGCGCGGAGATCGATCCAGCACTCATCACCGAGGCCTATGCCGTCGTCTCGGCGGCGCTGAAGGATCCGGCGTTTCCGATGACCGCGACCCCGGTGTCGGTGTCCGACACCTCGCCGCCATCGACTCCCCCGGCGTCGACCGCCGTGGCCTGTGGGCATGATGGCGACACCATCTGGATCGAGGCACCACCCGATGAGGCCTATCAACTGCTCTACGAGGCCAGCGGTCACCTCGGGGGTGTCGGCCATGTGGATCGCAACCTGGGCCTCCTCGAGATCATCGTGAGATTCGAAGGCGGCCCCTCGTGCTCGGTCCTCTTCACACTCCAGGGGCGGGCGCATGGCACCGACGTGTTCTGCGAGATGGAGTCGATCGAGGCCGCACCGACACCGTCGATCGCTCCGGTTCTCGATGCCATCCTCCTCGCCCTCGTCGGCTCAGCATCCGCGCCCTAACGGGCGGTCGCCGCGACAATGGTCGCAGGTCGTGAGGAGGGGTCGAGGTCGTGGCAGTCACCAGCCAGTCGTGGATGCTCGACGCCATCTCGTTCCATCACGATTTCGAGGAGCGCCTGTTGGGAGCCGATGGTCTTGTCGGCCTCCGAGATCGGGCGGTGCAACTTTGGGACGGCTTCGATCCCGTCATGCGTTCCTACCTCTCCTCCTTGGTGATCTCCTCCCCCGAGGGCTGGTACCGGGCCTGCGAAGAGACCTTCCTCGTCGACTGGTACCGAGTCCTCATGGCTCCGTGGCTGAGTCCGACGAGGTCTATCAAGGCACCCGATGCTCTTCGACGGGGACTTCCCGCGCTCGGGTGGCACGCCACCGAATCGCGCCGACTGGCTCGTGGTCGCGAGTTGCTCACACTCGCCGAGCGCCATATGGGGCCACAGGCCCTCGATCGTCTCTTGGTCAGGTTCGGTTGGGGACACAAGGGCTGGCTCGGTATCGACGACGTCTCCGCCGCCCTCGATCGAATGCGTCGTCTCGATCCGCGACAGTTCCGCGATCGTCCGGACCTCGTGCCACTCGTGGAGAACGCCTTCGAGGTCTTCGAAGCGGCGGCCACGAAACCCGACCACGTTCTTCTCATCGTCGCCGACTGACGTCGCTTCCGATCACGAGGCCAATTCGCCGATCACCACCGACGCACCCGGTTGGAGTTCGAGGACGTCGGCCCCACCTGATGTCCGTCGCGGAGTGACAGGAAGCGCGACCGGCTGCAGTGTCGCGTCCTTCATGGTCCAGGCCAGCGCGATGGCATCCAGATACGAGAACGTCGACCCTCGCTTCATTCCTGCCGAGACCGAACCCGGAACCATCGCCAATCGAACGGGATTCCGCTCATTGCTGATCTTGTGCAACAGCGCCGTGAGAAATGCTCGTTGCCGTTCGGTGCGACCGATGTCGGCGGTCCCGTCGACACGCCAACGACCGTCAACGAATTCGGTGTAGTACCGACTCCTCACATAGGAGAGTGCTTGCGTTCCGTCGAACTTCGTGGGACCGGCCACTGGAACGAACAGGCCGGAATGGTCGTCGCGGGCAGGAGCGGGAACATCAATCGTGATTCCCCCCACCGCGTCCACGAGGGCGCCGAAACTCACGAAATTGATCTCGAGATACTGATCCACCGGTATCCCCAGCGACTCGACGGCTCGGATGAGATTCGCCGGACCGGAGGCGAACGTCGAATTGATGCGTCCCTTCTGACCCGTGGCCGGATCGGTCACCCAGAGATCCCGAGGAACGCTCGCCAGTTGGGAGGTCGATCCGTCGACATGGAGGATCATGATGGTGTCGGTACGGGAACCGGAAACCTCACCCGACAGGAATGCGCCGGCGTTCGGGTCCGATGGATCAATGCCGACACGAGAATCGGTGCCGACGATGAGGTAGTTCATGCCGCTGCGACCATTGCGCGAGCTCAGCACCGACGCCACGTCCACGGTGGGGATCCTCGAGAACTGCCACCAACCGAAGCCGAAGGCCACCAATGGCATTGCCAGCAGCAGGGCGATTCCGATGACCACGAGTGTTCGCACTCGCAGGCGCCGAACACGACGGTTCGATGTCGGCCGACCCTCGACGGGACCGAGACTTCCCGACGATCGGGACGTACCCAGATCCGACGGTGGAGCCACCGGTCCCGAGGAGCGCCCGATGACTCTCCGACCCGATGCATCGCGCTCAGTCATCGGACTGCAGTCGGTGCAGGCGGCGCATCACGCCATCGTAGGAGGACACTCACCGGACCCACGCTCAGGCACCGCCAGCGGTGGGATGACGAGTCGGTACGCTCAGAACTGTGAAAGAGGACGTGGTGATCGTTGGTGCTGGCCTTGCCGGACTCGCCTGCGCCCGCACCCTCATCGCCTCGGGCATCGGCGTACGACTCCTCGAATCCTCCGACGGGGTCGGCGGTCGCGTTCGGTCCGACAGCGTCGACGGTTTCACCCTCGACCGGGGGTTCCAGATCCTCCTGACCGCCTATCCGGAACTCGAACGGTGGTATTCACTCGACGACCTGGATCTCCAGCTGTTCCACCCGGGAGCGTCGGTTTGGACAGGATCCGAGTTTCGCACCGTCGGTGATCCACTCCGCAGCCCGCGCGACCTTCCGGCCACCATCTTGACTCCGATCGGTTCGGTGGCCGACAAGCTGCGGTTGCTGCGATTGATCGCCTCGGTGCGCCGAGGCTCGGTTCCGGACCTCCTTCGTCGCGAAGACGGCACCACGCGACAACGTCTCGAACGATGCGGATTCTCGGAACGGTTCATCTCGACGTTCTTCCAACCCCTGTTCAGCGGCATCCAACTCG
>CAZMJK010000013.1:7213-7896 GCA_964566555.1 uncultured Bifidobacterium sp.
CGGACCTCGAGGTTTCCTCACGCCGCTTCGACACGATCCTGCGCATGCTCGCAGTCGGGAGTAGCGGCGTCCCTGCTGACGGGATGGGGACGCTCTCGTCGAACTTGGCGGCCGCTCTTCCCCCCGAGGCGATCGTCCTCAACACCCGCGTCCATGACGTTTCGGGCACACGGGTGCACACCGATTCCGGAGTCATCGACGCCGCTGCCGTCGTGGTCGCTACACCGGGTCCGGTCGCATCGGAACTCCTCGGCATCGCCGATCCCGGTTCACGGCCGGTCGCGGCGGTGTGGTTCGATTCCACCAACGCCCCACTGGCCGGGCGACGAATCGTTCTCGATGGCGCCGCGTCCGGTCCGGTCAAGAATCTCGCTCCCATGAGCAACGTCGCGCCCTCGTACGCGCCGCCAGGGCGCTCCCTCCATGTCGCCGCCATACCCGGACCGGACGCATTGAGGCCGAACCTCGAGGATGACGTGAGAGCCCAAATGGCTTCGTGGCATCCCGGCGTCTCCACGTGGCAGACGCTGCGTGTCGACGTCATCCCCCACGGGCAACCCCTCCAACGACCCCCGTTCGACCCTCGGCGGACCGTGCGCGTGGGCGACGGCCGCTATGTCTGCGGTGATCATCGCGACACCGCGTCGATTCAAGGGGCGTTGTTCTCCGGACGCCGGGCGGCA
>CAZMJK010000013.1:7906-10308 GCA_964566555.1 uncultured Bifidobacterium sp.
GGGCGGCAGCAGCCGTGCTCGCCGATCTCGCGGGAGTCACGGTCGACGGTCGCTAACGCCCCTCGATGGCCTCGATCTCACCGGTATCGATCGCTCGGCGAAGTTCGGCGTGGTCCCGTTCGGTTTGGTCGGCATAACTCTTCGAGAACGTCACGATGGCCTCGTCGAACACCTCGCCGGTGCCCAGATAGGCGCTCACGGCGATCGGGTCACCGGTGCGAGCATGGGCACGAGCCAGAGTGAATCCGCAAATCGCACCGTAGGTGCCGAGCATCGACGGGGTCATGGTCGCGACATCCGCCGAACCCTTCATGTCCCGCAGTTGGCGCACGTAGTAGGTCCGCTCGCGGAACTTGGTCCACCCGAGGAACATGTCGCTCGCCGCCTGCATCAGACGTTGTCCGACCACCACCCGCTCACCGTGGGTCGCGTGCGAGCTCGTTCCGATCCACGGCTCGAGCACCGATCGATTGGCTTCCTTGATCTGCAGAAAGAGCGGATCGTCATCCTCTCGATCAGCACTACACAGGGCGATCCAACAATGAGTGCCGACGCTTCCGACACCGACGACCTTGCGGGCGATGTCGATGATCTCGAAACGTTCCAAGAGGATGCGCTTGTCCTCCTGGAGCGATTCCTTATAGCGATCGAGCACCGTGTGCACCGCGTGGTACGTCGTGAGTTCCGGGAGGTGTTCGACGATGGGCGGGTCATCGATGATCCGGCGGTGGCCGTCGACCACCTCGGTGAGTTTGTCAAGTGCGTGGAGCGTCGTATGCCGGCGCGCTCGTTCGACGAGACGCGAGGATCGCTTCTGCGCCTCGAGTGGCATCAGCGGAAGGATCCGCTCGACGTCGACCTTCGTGTACCAGACGTCGAGTTGAGTTTGTTGCGCGAGGTGGGCCATCCACTGGCGATAGGAACGGACGGTTTGGCGAATCGCGTCGCTGGCCTGCTCGGAGGTGAAGCCGTTGTCACGAGCGGCCAACTCCACGCTGGCGGCAAGACGCTTGACATCCCATTCCCATGGGCCTGGCAGCGTCTCGTCGAAGTCGTTGACATCGAAGAGCAGGTTCCGTTCGGGTGAGGCGAAGATGCCGAAGTTCTGCAGGTGTGCATCGCCACAGGCCTGAACATCCAGTCCACTCACCGGTGAACCGGCGAGGTCGGCGGCCATGACTGCTGCGGCTCCCCGATAGAACGTGAACGGAGAGGCCACCATCCGTCCCCATCGGAGAGGAACCAGATCCGGGAAGCGTCGGCGATTCTGCTCACTGAGGATGGCGAGCGCGTCGCGCCGTGTGGGTGAAGGCGCCCAGTCACCATGCGAGGTTCGCGGCGCAACCTTCCGTCGCCCTCGACCGAGCGAGCGTCGTTCGGCTCGAGTCATGAGTTCGCCCCCGGAGTGCATCAACGGCGCAAGCGCGGGTGACGCATTTCGAGGAGCGGGATCGCCGGTCATTTCGTCACGGTACCGCGGCAGGTGATGCAGTGACGACCGGTCGGGCTTGTGTAGGTTCGGGGTATGAGCCAAATGGAAGTTCTCACGTGGTCGATGTTCGGAGATGCCTCGTACGAGCTCGCTCGAATGATCGATGACGATGGATTCCGGCCCGACCTCATCCTCTCCATCGCTCGCGGGGGACTCCCGATCGGGGGTGCTCTCTCCTACTCCTTGGGCATCAAGAACACCCACGTGATGAATGTCGAGTACTACACCGGCAAAGGCGAGCGCCTCGAATTCCCCGTGATCCTCCCTCCCCCGCTCACGCTGGTGGATATCGAGTCCTCGAAGGTCCTCATCTGCGACGACGTAGCCGACACCGGCCATACGTTGAAGATGGTCGTGGAACACGTTGCCGCGCAGGTCGGCGAGGTCCGCACTGCGGTCGTCTACCAGAAACCCGAATCCGTCATCGATTGCGACTACGTATGGAAACACACGAGCGACTGGATCGACTTCCCATGGTCGACCGCCGCCGCTCTCGTGAATCCGCACGCCTCAGATCGACACGACTGACGTCTTAGCGCTCTTCTCGTTCGTAGGGTTTCCCCAGCGCCGCCGGTGCACCAAGACGTCGTCGGGCCGCAGAGTTCGAGACGACGACCAGCACGACGATCGTCATGACGTAGGGCAACGAATCGAGCACCGCCTGCGGAATGTCGACGCCGCGGGCTTGGAGCGTGAACCGCAAACTCGAAAGTCCGCCAAACAAGTACGCACCGACCAGCATGAGATCGGGTCGCCAGAACCCGAAGATCACGAGTGCGAGGGCGATCCAACCCTGTCCGAGCGTCAGCCCGTTGACCCACGTCGGGACGATCGACAGCGAGAAGCAAGCTCCGGCGATACCGGCGAACGCCCCACCAGCCAGCACGTGCAGGTAGCGCGATCGTTGAAC
>CAZMJK010000013.1:10318-18344 GCA_964566555.1 uncultured Bifidobacterium sp.
GACGCCCACCGAATCGGCCGACTGCGGCGACTCACCGACCGCTCGGAGTTGGAGACCCCAACGGGTGCGAAAGATGTAGATCGAGACCGCGATCACCAGGAACCACGATGCGTAGGTGAGCATGGTTTGGTTGAACAGGATCGGACCGACGATCGGAACGTCGCCGAGTCCGAACAGGTTCATCTTGCCGAACTGGTTCGCGATAGGTCCTTGCCCGAGATTCCACAGCCCAGCGAGATAGGACGAGACTCCGGCCGCACCGGCGAAGATCGTGAGCGCGAGTCCCGAAATGATCTGATTCACCCGCAATGTGATCGTCAGGAGCGCGTGGATCAACGCGCCAGCACTCGCGAACAGCATGGCGACGACGACGGCAAGCGGGAGTACGACAGCCGCCGGACCATCGAACACCGTGGCAACCCAACACGCGCCCACCGCGCCGAGCAGCATCATGCCCTCGACACCGAGATTGATGACACCGGACCGCTCCGCGAGGATCTCGCCCAGAGCGGCGTACACGAGCGGTGTGCCATAGAAGATGGCCGCCGCGAAGATGACGATGAACAGATTGTCGTTCACGCTCATGGGAGACCAACCCCACTCGCCGCAATCGACTTCGACCGAACGATGCGGTACCGGATCAGGACCTCACCACCGAGCGTGCAGAACAGGATCAATCCTTCGAGAATTCCGACCAAACCGGAGGGGAAATCCGCACCTTGGAGCGCGTATCCGGCATTAGTGATCCCACCGATGATGATCAAGACGAAGACCACGGCCAAGGGGTTGAGTCGGGCGAGCGCCGCGACGACGATGCCGGCATAGCCGTACCCGGATTGCTCCATACCCTTGGGATCGAGGATGTGTCGGAAGTTCCCGACCGACGCTGCGCCGCCGAGACCGGCCAATGCTCCAGAGAGCGCGGCGACGGCGACGATGACTCGACTCGGTCGCATGCCGGCATAGCGGGCGGTGGTCGGCGCTCCCCCGACCACTCGCATCTCGTAGCCGAAGCGCGTGCGGCGTTGAAGCACAGCGATCCAGGCGGCGACCAGGATCCCGAGCAGGAAACCGAAGGGAAGGACGAGCGAACCGATGTCGTAGTTCGGCCAGAAGGCGACCGAGGGGATCACCTTGCCCTTCGGGAACATCTTTCCGGTGCCCTCGAGATCCCGCCAGAACGAACTCGATTCGAAGATCAGATAGACGGAGATGACGCCAGCGATGTAGTTGAGCATGAGCGAGGTGATGATCTCGTTCGTGCGCAGGTAGGCCCGCAAGACACCGGGAATCGCGGCCCACAGTGCACCACCGAGCGCCCCGGCGATGATCATCGCTGGAATGGCGATCCACACCTGCGTGTCTCGTCCCAACGAGAGTGCGATACCCGACGCGAAGATGGCGCCGATATAGAACTGGCCCTCACCACCGATGTTGAAGAATCCGACGCGGAAGGCGACCGCGGCGCACAGACCGGTGAAGAGCAACGGTGTCGCCGCGACCAGCGTGCCGCTAAGCGAACCCGCATCGAGGAACGCTCGCTCCAGGATGCGTTGGTAGACGGAGATCGGGTTCTGACCTGTGGCGACGAGGAGCACGGCACCGGCGGCCAGCGCGGCGAGAAACGAACCGATGGGGACGGTCACATTGATGTGACGAGGAAGCTGGCTTCGGGGTTCGAGGCGGAAGCCGAGGGAGGGCATCGCCATCAGGCCACCGCCCCGTGAGTTCCGGCGCCACCCATGAGCAGGCCGATGCGTGCGACGTCGGCCGCGGACGCGTCGATGGTCTCGAGGATTCGTCCTTCGTACATCACTGCGATGCGATCGGAAAGTGCTATGACCTCGTCGAGATCCTCGGAAACGAGCAACACCCCGACTCCTTCAGCCGCGGCATCAAGCAGAAGTCGGTGCACGGTGACCACCGCGCCGACGTCGAGTCCTTGCGTGGGAGAAGAGACGACAAGAACCTTCGGGGCACCCGACATCTCGCGTGCGAGGAGGACCTTCTGGACGTTCCCGCCGGAGAGACGCCGAGTCGGAGTCTCCGCCGACGGGGCGCGAACGTCGAACTGCGCCATGAGTTGGTCGGCCTCTTCGGCGATCACCGAAGAACGGAGGAACGGCGGCCGCGCGATCGGTGGACGTCGGTAGCGCTTCAGGATCAGGTTCTCGGCGATCGAGAGATCGGGTGCCAATCCCGTGCCGAGTCGATCCTGGGGCACGTAGGCCACGCCCATCCGGATCGGGTGACGAGCATCGGCACGATCCATCGATTCGCCATCGACATCAACCGTCCCGGAAGTCCGCGACCTGAGCCCGGCGAGCACCTCGACCAGTTCGCGCTGGCCATTCCCCGCGACTCCTGCGATCCCGAGGATCTCTCCCGCCCTCACCTCGAGCGACACCTCGGAGAGCGCCGGACGACCTCGGTCACCGAGAGCCGACAAGCCGTCGACCCGCAGCACGGTCGCCGCCCCCGGAAGTGCCCCACCTCCATCTCTGACGACCGGCGTGACTTCTCGTCCGACCATCAGTGCCGCGAGACTCTCGCGGGAGGACCCTTTGGCATCGACGGTGGCGACGGAACGACCATCGCGCAGCACCGTGATGCGGTCGGCGACCGATGCCACCTCTCCGAGTTTGTGAGAGATGAAGATCACGCTTCGACCCTGTTGGGCCATCGAACGAAGCGTCGCCACCAGCGACTCGGCCTCCGGCGGAGTCAGAACGGCCGTGGGCTCATCCATGATCAGCACGTTGGCCTCGCGGTAGAGGACCTTGAGGATCTCGACGCGCTGCTGTTCGCCCACCGACAACTGCCAGATTCGAGCTCTCGGATCCACCGGCATCCCGAATTGGTCGGCGATCTCGGAAATCCGATCCTCTGCCGTCTTCAGATCGAGCAGTAGCCGCCGAGACGGAGCCTGGGTGCCGAGAATGATGTTCTCGGTCACCGTGAAGGTCGGGATGAGTCGGAAATGCTGGTGGACCATTCCGATACCAGCGTCGATCGCCGCCTTGGGTGAGTCGAAGATGGTCTCTCGATCTCCGACGAGCAGATGCCCCTCATCGGGCCGATAGAGCCCGGTCAGGATGTTCGACAGCGTCGTCTTTCCGGCACCGTTCTCACCGAGGAGCGCATGCACCTCACCGACGCGCACCTCGAAGGTGACGTCCTCGTTGGCGACGACTCCGGGAAACCGCTTCGTAACGCCGAGGGCAGTCACTGCGTTTGCAGTGACTGCCCCGACGACTGACGCTTCAGACATCTGTCGAGAACTCGAGATCAGTTCTTGAGGGTTCCGTCGACGCCCTTCACGAACCAATTCATCTCGTAGAGGTCCTTCTGGGTGAGCTGCTGTCCCTTGGTGATCTTCACCGCACCGGACTGGTCCTGGCGGTCACTGAGACCCCAGTACCAACCGAACGATGTCGCACCGCCACTCTTCGCCTTCGACAACTCGGCATCGATGAGGCCCTTGGTGTCGGAGGAGACGAGCGTCCCGAACTGAGCAAGCGAGGTGAAGCCATCGGCGATGGTGCCGTAGTAGTTGTCGGCCTTCCATGTTCCGTCGATGAGTGCATTGATGCGGCTCACGTACCGCGGGCCCCAGTTGTACGTCGCCGTGGTCAACCACACCGAACTGTACGCACCCGACTGATCCGAGTCGTACCCGACCCACGGGAGGTTGTTGGCCTTGGCCACTTCACCCGCGGAGGGGCTGTCCTGATGCGAGAAGATCACGTCGACACCAGCGGACACGAGCGACTCCGCCGCCTGCTTTTCAGCGGTGGGGTTGAACCATGCATTGGTCCACACGACCTTCGTGGTCGCCGCCGGGTTCACCGACTGTGCGCCGAGGGTGAAGGCGTTGATGTGACGGATGATCTCGGGAATCGCGAACGGGGCCTCGATGCCGATCTTGTTGTTCTTGGTGGCTTTACCAGCGGCGATGCCCGTGAGGTACAGCGTGTCCTCGCCCGCTCCCCAGTACTCGGCGTAGTTCGACGGCGTGGGCTTGCCCGCCGTGATCAGGTCACCCGTGGCCTGCTCGAACTTCACATTGGGGTACTTCTTGGCCGCTTCGACCATCTGCTCGGCGTAGCCGTAGGACGTCGCGAAGATGATGGTGTTGCCATCCTTCACGAGATCATCGATGACCTGCGTGACCTGCGCGCCCTCGGGGACGTTCTCCTTGTAGGTCGTCTGGAGTTTCGTGCCGAGTTCGGTCGCCGCGAACTTGCGTCCATTGTCGTGTGCTTGCGTCCATCCACCATCGTTGGTGGGACCGACGTAGATCCATGCGGCTTTGACGGTGCCACCGTTACCGCTGCTGCCCGAGTCGCTCTTGCTGCACGCGGTGGACACAAGGGCCACGACCGCGAGAACAGCGACGGCAAGGACGCCAGCGACGCGGAATCCACGTCGTGAGTGTGAAGGCTGGGAACCCATGATCTCCTCGAAGGGGTAGGTGTTTGGACATGTCGGTGCCCCACGAGGGACTCCGCCCGCTGAGAACCTACCCCTCCCCTGCACCCGTCCGGTGCATTCAACGATGACGATCATGTTTCGTGATCTCGACCATCGCACCGACCCCGCTGGGGCCACTCCGCTAGCGTCCTGCCGTGCCCGATTGGCTGTTCGAGTTCGTGAACCCGTGGACGACACCAGCGGCACTTCTCTTCCTCATCGTCGGCATCGCCTGGTGCATCGGAATCAGGGGACGGACGCTGGCGATCGTGGCGATGGTCGCCGCCCTCTGTCTCGGTCTCTGGCAGGCATGGAAGGCCGGTCCGCCGAGTGGGCTCCTCGATCTGCAGATCTACACGAACTCGGCCCGGGCATGGGTCGAGGGAGGGTCGCTCTACGACTACAGCGATCCGGTGTTCCGACTCTCGGCCACCTATCCACCCATCGGCCCACTCCTGTTCGCCATCTTCACGCCGTTCACCGCCGACGGTCGTGAGGTCCTCTTCACCGCGGTGAGTCTCGTGGCCCTCTTCGGGTGCGCGTGGTCGGTGGCCGGCCTCGCCGACGTGCCCAGAGACCGGCGCTTCACCTGGTCCGCATGGGGATTCGCCGCCGCAATGGTCACGATCCCGGTGTGGCTCACGCTCCGACAGGGTCAGGTCAATATCCTGCTGTGGTTCCTGGTCCTCATCGACCTCGACGCCCTTCGGAACTCCCGTCGGTGGACCGGGTTCGGGATCGGAGTGGCCACTGCAATCAAGCTCGTTCCGGGACTCTTCCTCGCATGGCTCGTTCTGGCAGGGCGCTGGGCCGCTGCGCTTCGCGCCCTCATCGGGCTAGCCGCCCTCACCGGGCTCGGGTGGCTCCTCGCTCCATCGGACTCCCGGCGCTATTGGACGGAGTTGCTCTGGGACTCCGAGAGGGTCGGATCGGTGACCGACAGCCGGAACAACTCCTCGCTCAGTGTCATCGGTCGAGCCTTCGACGTGGGGAGCGGTCGGACACTGCTCTGGGTCATCGTCTGCATCGCCCTACTCACGGTCGCCGCGATTCGCTCGGTCCGAGCATCTCGATCCGGAGACCTCCTCGCGGTGGCAGCCATCGTCGGCTGCGCATCGGCGGCGGTGAGTCCGATCTCGTGGACCCACCACCTCGGCTTCCTCCTCGTGGCCCTCGCCGCATTCTTCGTGAGCGCGCCAGACCGCAGAACCCGCATCCTCTGCCTCATCGCATGGCTGGTTCTTGTCGAGCCGGGAGGACATGGCGAGAGTGCCGTCATGTCCACGGTGCGGGCACTCCTCTTGGTCGGAGCGGTGTGCTGCACCCCGATCCGCTCGCAGGGTTCGACGATCGATTCAGATGGAGATCCCGAGAGGGAGCGAAGCGATCAGACCGAGACGACACTCAACACTCGGCCGACGAAATCGGCGCTGCCCTCTTCGAGCTTGTTCCGACGGATGGCCATTCCGCCGATCACGTTCGCTCCCCGATCCTGAACGATCTTTTCGAGCTTCTCGAGTGTCTTTCCCGTCTCGAGCGCATAGGTGCAGAACACCGCAGCCTTCTTGCCCGAAAGGAACGGCAATTGTGAGAGACGACCCGCACTCGCAGGCTTCTGACCGAAGAGGAACAACCCATCGGTCCAACTCCCGACAATCACGAGATCGGCATCAGCCAGCGCTTGGTACTCCACCGCTGTCGTGGGACAGGCCGACGCCGACACCCCTTGGGACTCGAGTTCGGCCACGATGAATCCGGCAGCCTTCTTCGTGTTCCCCGTCAGACTTTCGTAGATGACGATCGCGTTCATTCCGTCCTCCGTTGCTCCGTCGATCACCGTAGCCGACGCCAGCGAAGGCACCGGAGGACCACGCTCGCGTTCATGAGTCGCTCAGGTACCGTACGGAGATGGCTGACTTCGTTCATCAAGATCTCCTTCCTCTCGGGCCCGACACGACCGAGTATCGCCTGCTCTCGACGGAGGGAGTCGAAACCGTCGACACCGCCGTCGGCACCTTCCTCCGAGTCTCGCCGGAGGCGATCACGGGTCTCACCTCCGCCGCTATGTTCGAGATCGCGCATTATCTGCGCACACCGCACCTCGCCCAACTCGCCCATATCCTCGACGACCCCGAGGCCTCGGGAAATGACCGTTTCGTCGCCCTCGATCTACTCCGCAATGCGAACATCGCCGCCGGTGGGATCCTGCCCGGTTGCCAGGACACGGGCACTGCGATCGTCAAGGCGAAGAAGGGCCAGTTCGTCCTGACCTCGGGGAACGACGAAGCGGCGATCTCTCGGGGCGTCTACGACACCTACAAGAGCGACAACCTTCGGTACTCGCAGATGGCGCCACTCGACATGTTCCGAGAGGTCAACACCGGCACCAATCTTCCCGCCGAGATCGAGATCAGCGCAGTCGACGGCGCGGCGTACAAGTTCTTCTTCATGGCCAAGGGCGGCGGCTCGGCCAACAAGAGCTATCTCTTCCAAGAGACCAAGGCGGTCCTCAATCCGTCCTCGTTGGTCAACTTCATCGCCGAGAAGATGGACCTACTGGGCACGTCCGCCTGTCCGCCTTACCACCTCGCCGTTGTCGTCGGAGGGACGTCGGGCGAGTTCGCACTGAAGACGGCGAAGATGGCGTCGGCCAAGTATCTCGATGGGCTGCCGTTCGAGGG
Source organism: uncultured Bifidobacterium sp. (assembly GCA_964566555.1). Classification (GTDB taxonomy): domain Bacteria; phylum Actinomycetota; class Acidimicrobiia; order Acidimicrobiales; family Acidimicrobilacustridaceae; genus Acidimicrobilacustris. Next base: position 17,473 of record CAZMJK010000013.1, read on the forward strand.
CAACGAATTCGGTCGCGGCTTTCGGGATCTCGAGATGGAGGCGGAGTTCCTCAAGGTCTCGCAGCAGTCCGGCATCGGCGCGCAATTTGGCGGCAAGTACTTCTGCCACGACGTGCGCGTCATCCGACTGCCGCGTCACGGGGCCTCCTGTCCCGTCGCCATCGCGGTGTCCTGCGCGGCCGACCGCCAAGCCCTCGGCAAGATCACGAGCGAGGGAGTGTTCCTCGAACAACTCGAACACGACCCGGCGAAATTCCTACCCGACGTGACCGACTCGATCCTCGGCGGCGACGTCGTGTCCATCGATCTCAACCGACCGATGTCCGAGATTCGCGAGACGCTCTCGAAGCTTACGATCAAGACCCGACTCAGCCTCACCGGACCCATGGTCGTCGCCCGCGATATCGCCCACGCCAAGCTCAAGGAGCGACTCGATGCGGGAGAGGGTCTCCCCCAGTACCTGAAGGATCACTGCGTCTATTACGCCGGCCCCGCCAAGACACCGGAGGGGTACGCGTCGGGATCGTTCGGTCCGACCACCGCCGGTCGAATGGACTCCTATGTGGACCTCTTCCAAGAGAACGGCGGCAGTTTCGTGATGCTCGCGAAGGGCAATCGCTCAAAGGCGGTGACCGACGCATGTCAGCGTCACGGCGGCTTCTACCTGGGATCGATCGGCGGACCGGCGGCACGACTCGCGCAGGACTGCATCCGCTCGGTCGAGGTGCTCGAGTATCCGGAACTCGGCATGGAAGCCGTTTGGAAGATCGAGGTTGAGGACTTCCCTGCCTTCGTCGTCGTCGACGACAAGGGCAACGACTTCTTCGAAGAGGTCATTCGCAGTCGGCCGGTCACACTCGGCTGAACCCGAT
>CAZMJK010000014.1:0-17716 GCA_964566555.1 uncultured Bifidobacterium sp.
AACACGTAGTAGATCCATAGCCGCGGGCTGAACTTCGCCATCACCGCAAGGACTCCGAACACGATGCCGACGAGGTAGATCTTCATCGGTAGGGGCACACCGAGAATGTCGGTGTAGGTGACCGATCCGAGCAGTTTCATGATGCCGACCAGCAGTGCCATACCGGCGAAGGTGCCGAGCACGCGCTCGATGGTGAGCTTCCACGCGATGTCATTGCCGAGTTGTGTGAGCACGAGGATCGATGCGACGAGGAACGAGCCCGCCACCAGCTTCGGGTGGTCGAGGCAGTACCAGGTTGCGACGGTGGCGAGAACTGTGATCGCGATCGTGTAGGGCACCGTCTCGGAGCGAGGATGTCCGGCGAGCGTGGGGGCGGGACGCTTCCGCATCACGAACCACGTCGCGCCGACGGCGAAGATCGTGCCGATGAAGAAGAAGGCGGCGATCCATGCGAGGTAGGTGGAGTCCATCCTCTGATGGAGCAGTGCATCGGTGATCTTGGTGGTCATCGACGACGACGCCGAACTCGATCCGCCTGCCGATCCGCTACTCGAACCGGACTGCAGATGAGCGACGGCTTCGTTGAGGGTCAGACCCTTCGACGTCAATTCGTCCTGCACTTTGTCGTGGAGGCTGCTCGGAATCCAAGGAATCGGAGTGAGCATCGGCCATGCCAGCATGATCGGTACGAGTACGACGGCGCGGTGTAATCCGAACGTCGCCAGTCGGCCGACGGTGAGCGTCATGAGGGCCATGACCGCCGCACCGGTGATCGGGGAGAGTCCGGCGACGATGGTGATCGGCGCGAGCAGACTCACCACCACCGTCGTGATCACGCCGATGCGAACGCTGCCGGCCGCCACCGCGATGATCCCGATCAGCGCGCCCATCGACGCGTAGGTGGCCGACGGTTGCTTTGTGATCGCGAACAGGATCACCGAAGGCAACAACATCAGCACGATGAGTGCGATGGCGATGCCGGCTCGTCGGAGCAGCTTCGACGCAAAGGAACGCTCGGGTGCCGCAGTGGTTGTGGTCATCGGATCGCCCTTCCATCGGTCGGCCCCATGGGGTGACCGACCGCTCTGTGAGAATCTCACAGGAGGACGATAGCCGCTGGATCGGCGTCGTTCAGTCCCGACCGGTGAGGGCCCAGAGGATGGTGTCGGCCTCGAGCTCGGCCCAGGCGGGGATGTCGACCACGTGACCACCGAGCTCCGCCATGAGGCGGCCCGTCGACTGCCCGATGTTCCACATCGCCATCACCTCGAGGTCGAGATCGGGTCGGATCCAACCGCGTTCCTGAGCCGACGCGAACGCGTCGGTCATCGATCGGGCGTAGAAGACGTTCGCCTCGTGCACTTTTGCGGCCAAAGTCGGTCTCGACACTGCGCTTCCGAGTACGGCGACGCGAGTGCGGCGTCGGAGCGTCGCATCCGGTGTGCTGCTCACGCCGATCGTGAGGCGGACGAGCGCCACGAACTCCTCGAAGGTCTCACAGCGCGCGATGGCGTCGACGAAGTCGCCATGGTTCGGGACATAGAGCGTCCGCAGGTATCGCTCGGCGTTGGCCGAATCAACGAGATCATCACGACTTCCGAAGTGGTGGTAGATCGCGGTGGACGCGACACCTACTCGATCGAGAACGGCGCTGATACGGAATCCGGATTCACCAGACTCCTCGATCACCTCGATCGCCGCTTCGAGAAGCGCAGTGCGCGTGTCGACGGTCTCGTTCACCATCGCAGTGAGGTTAGGACTCGGCCGTGGTGGGTGCGGCCACTTCGGTTGTGGGTACCGGTGAAGATTGTCTCTGTGATAATCTCACACTACAGCGACGCTCATCTGGGGCGATGCTCCTGTCCCAATCGTCGAGAAGGGTTCAGATGACCGTTACCTCCCCCACGGGCACCTCGGGTGCCGATGCTCCGAAGCAAGCGGGATTCGTTCTCGTGTCGCTCATTCTCGGAGCGTTCGTCTGCAATGTGAACCTGTCGGTCGCCAATGTGGCTCTACCCGACATCGGCCGTTCGTTTCACGCGTCGCAGACCTCTCTCACCCTTGTCGCGGTGGGTTGCACGTTGGGTCTCGCCATGTCGGTGCTGTACTTCGGCGCAATCGGTGACCGCCATGGCCGAAAGAAGATGTTGCTACTCGGTCTCATCATCACGGTGCCCGCCGCGTTCCTGTCGGCATTCGCTCCGTCGGTGCAACTGTTGATGGTGGGTCGACTCCTCACCGGCCTCGCCGCCGGCATGGCCTACCCCACGACCCTCGCGTTGATCACTGCGCTCTGGGCCGACGGGCCGAAGCGCACGAAGTCGATTGCGCTGTGGCAGGCGGTGAGTGGTGGTGCCGCAGTGATCGGACCAGCGCTCGCCGGGTTCCTCCTCGAGAGCTTCTGGTGGGGGTCCGTCTTCCTGATCGTCGTGCCGATCGCCGCCCTTGCGTTTGTCATGAACATCGTCTTCGTCCCCAGTCATGTCGAGGAGTCGACGAATCCCATCGACCATCTCGGTGGGGTGATCTCAGTGCTCATGATCGCCTTGGTCGTGCTCGGCCTCGGCATGATCTCGGCACCGAATCGCTTTGTCGCCTCGCTCGTGATGCTCGGTGTCGCCGTGATCCTGATCGGACTGTTCATAGTGCGGCAGCGCCGCGCGACCTACCCCCTCTACGACCTCCATTACGCGGGCCGACGACTCTTCTGGGTTCCGGCGGTGGCTGGCATGATCGTGATGGGCTCGCTCGCCGGTGCGATGTACGTCGGACAGCAGTTCCTCCAGAACGTCATGGGGTACGGCACGTTCTCCGCAGGAACCGCCATCATCCCCGCTGCGGTCGGCATGGTCGCCGTCGCTCCACATTCTGCGAAACTCGTCGACGCGCGTGGCGCGCGCTTCACAATGCTGCTCGGATACTGCTTTGTCGTGCCGGCGTTCCTCGTGATGCTGCTCACGTGGCACGAGGGAGTGAACTACGTCTTCATCGGATCGGCCTACCTACTCATGGGAGTCGGTGTCGGTTTCGCCCTCACGCCGGCCGCACGTTCGCTCACCAGTTCGGTTCCTGTGCGCAAGGTCGGCATGGCCTCGGGCACGTCCGATCTCCAGCGCGATCTGGGCGGCTCGATCTTCCAGGCGATCCTCGGTGCCGTCCTGACGCTCGGCTATGCGTCGGCGTTCTCTGAGGCGGTCGGTTCCTCGCCCGCGGCGTCATCCGTCTCGGATCAGACCAAGGCGCAGCTCACGGCATCGTTCTCGAGCGCGGCCGAGACGGCCAAGCAATTCCCGCAGTACACCGATGCGATCGTCGCCGCTGCCAAACAGAGTTTCCTCGACGGCGCGAATTGGTCCTACGCCTTTGGAGCACTCTTCGTGCTCGCAGGCGCGACACTCGTGTTCTTCGCCTATCCCAAGAAAGCGAAGGCTGACGAACTTCTTGCCGAGTATGTGAAGGCCGATGCGATCGAACCTTCCACCGCAGCCGCCGCATCGTGAGGCTCGGAATGAGCGCATGCTCGACCGTCTGATCGGATCTCCGTCGGTTCGAGCCGGAATCCGTTTTGCAATCGGGGTCGCTCTCGTCGACGCGGTTGCACTCGCAGTGTTCGGGAGTTCAAATGCTGCGCTCATCGCCTCCTTCGCCGTCGCCATCAACCTCTACTTCCTCGATTTCGACGGTGATGTTCGCGAGCGACTCACTGGTCATGGTTGCGCGTTGCTCGTGGGTTGTTTGGCCGTACTTCTCGGATCGGTCTGCGTCTCGCCGGCGTGGCTTGCAGTTGCGGCAACCTTCGTCGTCTCATCGACGTTCGCCTATCTCCGCCTACTACGGGGGTACGTGGCGCGTTCCGCAGTCGGACTCCAGGGCGCGTTCTTCCTGCCACTGATGGTGGCGACGGGTCGCGGCTCGATTCCCTCACTCATCGCCGGATGGATTCTGGGCTGTGCGATCTCGATCGTCATCGCCGTTCTCGTACTTCCGAGACGGAGAACCGGCCGCATACGCGCGCTGGTGGCCGACTGGCTTCGCGCGGCGTCGGCGCTCTCTCGTTCGATCGGGCGCGGCGACGGTCTCGACGGTGACCGGGCGAAACTGGATGCTTGCACGGCTGCACTCGTGGACGGCGCGCTGGGAGCCTCCGATCAACCCGGCGTCGTCGGACGGCGACAACGGGCACTCGCAATGATGGTCCTCGGCGCCCGCTGGAGCGGACCGATCGCCGATCGTCTCGTCGATGTGGGTCCACCTGATCAGGGTGGACTTGCTGCGGTCAGTGCCGATGCGTTCGATTGCGCCGCTGAGATGGTTGTCGGTGGGCGTCGCCCTCAGTCGATTCCCGACCTTCCGGCGGCTCGTCGACAGGATCTTCACGAACTCGCGCCTCTCTCGCCGTCCGATGTTCGTCATCGTTATGTCGTCCGCCTCGTCTCGATCGCGGCGATGAACCAACTCTTCAATGCCGCCCGAAGTCGCGGATGGGACGCTCCTGAACCAGACGTGGGTCGCCTCGCAACGCAACGACCGCTCGCGGTGTTGCGTGAGAACCTCAGACTGGGTTCGGTATGGGTCCAGAACGCGGTGCGCACCGGGATGGGGGCCGCTGCGTGCGTGGCGATCGTCCGGGCAATGGGGCTGACGCATGGAGTGTGGGTGGTGATCGCCGCACTCGTGGTGACGCAGGTTTCGCTCTCCGGGTCATCCGGGGCGACGACCATGGCGAAGGTTGTGTTCGGTTCGACGGCGGGTGTGTTGCTCGCAGGAGCGATCTCGATGCTGCATCTTCCGTATCCCGTACTCGTGGTGCTGCTCCCTGTCGCCGCGTTCATCGCGAAGTGGCGATCGAGTCATGGCATGTGGGAAGCACAACTCGTCTACGCGCCATTCGCTCTTGTGAATTTCGCAGTGCTGGCATGGCCGCCCCACGCCGGGCTGGAGATCGTTCGCGCGGAGAACGTCATGATCGGTGCCGTCGTTGCCGCTGCCTTCAGCCTGCTCGTCTTTCCCTCGGGGGTGAGTCGTCTCCTTGACGTACTTCGGTCACGGGCGTTGCGGTCCTCCGAGGACTACCTGACGCTGCAGGTCGATGCGCTGCTGGATGATCGCTCGGTGGGGTCGATCGATCGTGACACCGTCCTCAACGACATCGGGGTCTATGAGACCGCCGTCGATGCTGCACTTCTCCACGGCGCAACGACGGATGCCGGTCTTCTCGAACACGAACATGTCTCATCGCTCGCGCACGATTTCCTGATCGGTGGTGACGCGTGTGCCGAGATCGGGCGTTCGGTGAGCGAGGATCCGCAACTTCGACCGGTGGCACGAGAATTGGCGGGGTGGTGGGCGCAGTTCCGAGACGCGCTCCTTCTCGACCGGTGACCGGCGCGCTCAACCTCGATCGGTGTTCCGTGAGGTACACGGAACGAGTGCTAGAACGACGCAGTGATTTCGAACTCCTCGGTCCAACGCTCGCGTCGCTTCGGCTCCATCGGGATGCAGTCGCGCAAGGTTCTCACCACCGTCGCCACGCTTGTCGTGATCGCAGCGGTAGCGGCCGGTTGCAGTGATGGCGTGCGCGATCGCAATGCCGCGGCGGCGAGTCAGCAACCAGCGGGCCCGACGAAGTCCGCATCACAGGACGTTGGACTGTTGTTCAGTGTTCTTGCACCAACGATGGTGGTCGCTTCGGATGGCGCCAACTTCACCCTGACAATTCCATCGACTTCGACCACCGCCTGGTTCACCGATCGTCCCGAACGCAATGCCGGTTCGTTCACCGTCGCCGATCTCGTCTCGATCTGGTCGGCGGAGCAGTTCGATACGGATCCGCCGAACGCCGCCGTCGTCGTCACGGTGAATGGCGAACAGCACCAGCACATCGTCGAACTGTCCGATCCAAAGGTGATCGAAACCTCGATTCGATTTCGAGCTGTGGACCTCGGCGACGATGCTGGGAGCGAAGCGGTGGCGGGTCGCACGGCCACTCATGATCTGCTGGCCGGCCGATTTCAAGATGCGGAACTCTTCATCGACAACGGTGTTGGTCCACCCTGTCCGAGTTCGATCACCTCAGCCGGGTTCTCTCCGTGCCTGATTCCGGCGAACGGAAAAGTGACGTTCAAGGCGACGATCAGCGCGAACAGTCAGCAGTACGCGCAGATCACGAAACCCGAACCCACCGATCCGAGCTCCACAGGAGCGTTCACAGTTGCCGCGACCGCAACCACTTCGCAGAACCGCATCCCTTGGGGGCCGTGCACCAATCCATGCATCTCGCAGTATTTCTCGGGTCAATCCTGGACAATCACTGCTGGATCGCAGGCGGTGAATTTCACGGTTGATTGGCTGTCGCAGGGCAACGACGAAGGCGATGGTTACGGCAACTTCGACGACGATTGAGGCGTTCCTCGATCATCGGTGACCAGCCGGTCGGAGAGCGAGGATCCAGTTCCTGTGATGGCCGCGCCTCAGTCGTCGTCGCGTACCCAATTGCCATGGAACCCGAGCGGCACGCGTTGAGGCAGTGTCACTCTGGCGACGTATCCCCGCGTGAAGTCTTGGGCGTCGAGGACGACGAATTCGGTTGAACCGGCGTTGCTGTCGTGCACGAAGGTGAGCAGCCAACCGTCGTCCTCTGCAGTACTGCCGGTGCGCGCGACGAAGATCGGCTCGCCCGCGCCGCGTCCGGGACCGTGGTCGAACACGTCCCGTTGACCCGTGACGAGGTCATGTTTCACGGTGGGCCAGTGCATGGAGGCCTCGTCGACTTGAGCGCAGTAGCCGTAGCGGTAGGGCTTTCCGTTGAGAGAACCGCGGTGACGGGGGAACTCGTTGACGTTCTCGTCGATGATCGTGACGCTCACGTTCCGTCTTGAGGGGTCGACCTCCCAGCGCACGAGCCGCGGCAGTGAATCTCCGAACGGGCCCTGGAGACTGTTGCGCATCATCACGTCGTAGAAGCACACGTCGAGGACCACGGTGCCGGTAGGTGTGTCGTAGGCATTGAGCGGGTGGAACACGTAGCCGACCGGTACATCGATCCAGATGATGTCGGTGGCGCTGCCCTCACGAGGGAGGAGGCCGATTCGATTGCCGTAGTCATCGCTCCAGCGGAACGGAAATCGATAGCCGGTGAGAGCCAAGTCGAGATCGACGAGTACGGGTTGGTCGTACACGACGATGTAGCGATCGGTGATCGAGATGTCGTGGGCCATCGTCATACCCGGAAGCGGAATGTCGACGGTGTGATTGACCTCTCCATCGGCCCCGACCCGGATGTACTGTACGTGGTCCACCCATTGGGCCCACGCGTAGGCGACAGCGTGCATCTCACCGGTTGTCGGATCGAACTTGGGGTGTGCGGTGAACGCACCGGGGAGCGTGCCGAAGAAATCGTTGTGACCGACGGTTTCGAGCTCGTAGGTGAGTTCGACCGGGCAACCGCCGGCCTCGACCATCGCCCACGTGCGCCCGGCAAACCCACCGACATTGGTGTTGGGGCCCACTGGATTGTTGTTCCAGTTCGGTCCGGGGATGTCGGGAAGGCCACGAGCATCGCGGATGTTCGTCGATCCCACGTAGCGATTGCGATACCAGTCGGCTCGACCGTCGCGTAGCCGGATGCCGTGCACCATGCCGTCACCGAGAAACCAATGGTGTTTGGTCGGGTCCTCCGGGATGCTGACGGGGTTCGGTCCGTTGCGGAGGTATCGCCCATTCAACTCGGGTGGCAGTTCGCCGATCACCGCAAGATCGAAAGCGGTCACTTCCTCGGCGACTGGGGCGAATTGGCCGGAGAGATAGCGATTGCTCTCTGAACTCGGTGGAGGCGTCATGGAGACAGCGTCAACGACGGGCATCGAATCGTCAAGGCCTTCGCCGAATCCGCCAGTTCAGACCGCTGGGACGGGATCGAACCCGAACCGTTCGATCCCTAGACTGCGGCAGTGCGTCAAGCGTCGTTGATCTTCGGTGTGGTCCTGACCGTAGGAGCCACCATCGCCGCCATCGCATCAATGGTGGTGCCCCGCGCGACTCGACGTGGGTTGTCCCACGTCGTCACGACCTCAGTCCTCGCCGCTATGCGAGCGCCGCTGCGAATCCCGCTTCCGTACCGGCTGCAGGATCGCTGGCTTCGGTTGGCCGCGCCGATCTCCGTTCTGGTCCAACTCGCCGTGTTCGTGTCGTTGGTGATCGTGGGGACATCGATGATCATCTACGGCCAATTCGACCTGACGTGGAAGCAATCGGCGTGGCAGGCGGCGGCCACTGTCACGACGCTTGGCACGACCGAGGCCGTCAATTGGTCGTCGGCCATCACGGCCGCGCTCGGCGCGTTCCTCGGCCTCGTCATCATCGCCGTCTTCATGGGCTACCTCGTCGGCCTCTACAGCGCGTATGTGGCCCGCGAAAGTTTCATGGCTCGATTCGCGCAGGTGGCGGGCGAGCCGGCCTGGGGTCCGATGGTGTTGGCCCGAAGCCAGATGATCTTCGGTGACGCGGATGCCGCGTACTCCTTCGACAATTGGACGGAATGGATCACCGACCTGCGGATCGGTCAGCAGGCGAGCCCCGTCCTCGCGCATTTCCGCTCACCCGATCCGATGCGTCACTGGACGATCACGATGCTGGCGATCCTCGATGCAACAGCGCTTGGCCTCGCACTCGGCATCGTCAAAGACCGTGGTCCGGCCATCTGTTGCCTCGCCGAGGGTTCGCTCACGCTCGGCGTACTGAACCGAAATCGACTGGACCTCGAGTGGCGCAACTTGGCCTTCGAACGATCGGTCCTCGACATTCTCGATTCGACGACGAGTCAGCCGCCAGTCATGCCCTCGCTCAATGATGAGGAATGGACCAAAGCCGTCGATCTCTTGACCGGGGCCGGAGTGACCGACGCGAGCGAGCTCGAACAAGCACGACCCAGGTTGGAAGCGATTCGAGCGTTGTACCTCAGCGACGCAATGGCCATTGCCTGCGCACTTCACAGTGTGAGGGCGATGTGGTCGGGCCCGCGATCATTCGCCTCGGCGGAACTCGCACCTGAGATGACGGTGAGCAGCGGCGCTGGTCTGGAGTCCTCGTGACGCCCATGCTTCTCGCGTCAAGCGGTCACGTGGATCTTCCGAGCCTCCCGCTGTGGTTGGAGGTGTCGGTGATGAGTCTGAACTGCATGTTCGGTGCCGCACTTGCGCGGAGCCGTTCTGTACCCATCTTCGGGACCATCCTCGCTGGTGTGCTCGTAGGTCTCGGGGGAGGCATCTTCCGAGACATGATGCTGGGCACCGAACCAGTTGCGATCGCGCAATGGCCATTCCTTCCCTTCGGCGTTGCACTCGCAATCGTCGGTGGCCTCGCGTACGGAGTGATGGGACGGTACGGAACCGTGATGCTGGCCGTGAACGCGTTGGTGCTCGGCACACTCGTCACGATCGGCGCCCAACGTGCACTCTCATTCGAAGTACCGTGGCTCTCCGCTATCTTCCTCGGCGTGATCACCGCCTCGTTCGGAGGGCTTCTCGCCGACAACATGGCCGGGCAGAAGGCCACCATTGCCAAACAAGCCCATTGGGTGGGGTCTGCCCTTGTTGTCGGTTCAGTCACCTTCGTCTTGGTGTCCCACGTCGTGTCATTCGCGCTCGCTGTTGTTCTCAGTGTCGCGGTGACAGCATCACTTCGCTTCTTCAGTCAGTTCCTCGATTGGCCGTCTCCCACATGGCCGGGCGAATCTCGCGGTATCGGGAACAACGATTCGGGAGCGGAACGGTCATGAGTCGACCGACATCGCCGTTCAAGGTCGCCGCTGTCGAATTCAACCCGGAGATCTTCGAGTTCGATCGCAACCTTGTGAGGGCGTGTGAGGTCATCGAAGAAGCAGCAACCGCAGGCGCGCGCCTCATCGTTCTGCCCGAGGCAGCGTTGTGCGGCTACATCTATGCCGATCTCGAACAATTGCGTCCGTACCTCGACGAAGTCCCGGGCCGGGCCACCGACGCCATCGCCAAGATCACTGCAGAGCATCGGTGTTATGTAGCGATCGGAATCTCCGAGATCGACCGTGCGACGGGACTCACCTACAACACCGGGGCACTCATCGGTCCCGACGGATACGTCGGGAAATACCGGAAGAACGGACTGAACCCGTCTGATATCGCGTGGTTCGTGCCGGGCAACACCGGGTACCCCGTATTCGAGACCGAACTCGGCAACATCTGCATGATCATCTGTTATGACGACACCTATTGGGAGCCGGCGCGGATCCCGGCACTGAAGGGTGCCGACCTCATCGCCTACATCTGTTCTTCCGACCGGGTCGTGCCTCACGGAGACGAGACCCCGCCGGGAACCCATTCGACGATCGCTGCCATTCAGCAACTGTCGGCGTGGAACGGTCTCGCAATGGTGGCGGCGGATCGCAACAACGCGGAGACCAATCCGACCACCGGTGTGACCGTGACCTACGGCGGGTGTGCGTCGATCTGGCAGGCCACCGGCGAGCGCGTCGCCCATTCGCCCGCCACCGATCGGAACACGACGGCTTCCAACCCCGGATCGATTCTCTACGCAGAGATCGATCCGGCGCTCTACGACAATGACCAGAAACGGACATTGACTCGACGTCGTCCGGAACTCTACGGACCGCTTGCGTTCTTCCGCGCCCCGACGGATCCTCTTGCGACGAAGACCGGTATCGACGTGACCTGCAGTGCGCTGCAGTACGCAGTCGGCACCGACGGGTTCGACGCCAACGTGGAGCGCGCCGACGCGCTGGTGCGAACAATCGAGCAGGGTATGCGCCAGCCCGGGCTGCTGGTGCTTCCCGCGTTCTCGTTCTCGGGATGCCCGAACAGTCGCGAGCAGGCTGATGCGATGGCGGAAGCGGCACTCGGCCGTTCCGTGCAAGTTGCGAGTGATTTCGCGACTCGAACCGGACGACATGTTGTCTGTAGTCATGTTGAGCGCGAGTCGGAGCGCCTTTTCCATCGTTGCGTGATCGTCGAGCCCGGCGGGACGGTGGTGGGTTCGTATCGCCAGACGCATCTGGATCCGTCGATGGACTGGGCAACGCCTGGTTCCGATCTGCCCGTCATCGACACCGTCATCGGTCGCATCGGCATGCTTACGGGTGAGGACGTTCGATTCCCGGAGGCGAGTGGCGTTCTTGCGGTCGGCCGCGCTGATCTCATCGCGGTACCGACGCGATGGACAGGTGAGTACGGCGGGTGGCTTCACGACGCCGCCGGCTTGTTCGCGCACCGCTATCCGACGAACACCATGGCGCAGTGGTACGCCGTGGCCAAGACGTCGCAGGCCTACACCGTCGTGGCGAACTCCGTCGGACAGGGATGCCAGGGTTCGAGCGGGGTCTTCACCATCGACCCGGTGGATTCCGATGAACCGCCCGTCGTCGGATCGGTCGACGGCACTGAGGTCGTGTCGTTGCGCTTCCGCACGCTCGGTGCTCCGGACTCGTGGATGAGTCAACACCTTCTGGTCGGAGGCCGACGCGCCGATCTGGCCGTTCCTCTTGTGCTCGACCCGTCATCGCCGCAGTTTGCGCACTGGCGGGACACGCCGGGATTCGACAGTGGGAGCTGGTCCGCCTACCGGCAGTAGAGCGCTCTCTCGTCGGTGCGGCCGGCCTGCATCTATGTGGCGCGTTCGGAGGGACTCGAACCCCCGACCTTCTGATCCGTGTTCCGGTAAGGGTCGTGTGGGTTGATTTCTGCTGATGATCGTCCGTCCTGTCATTTCCGTTCGCAACGGGGATGTCGGCATCGTTGGTGCATCGTCGGACCGGGCTGTTGTTTGGGGGACCAGTCCGACCGATGGAATAGGGATGGAAACTCAGGGCTACTCGAGGACCGAGAAAGGCGAATGGATTTTTGACCCTGTCGGTTCCGCTGATGGTCATGCTGATCGCCGGAGCTCATCTGCTCGCAATCCTGTAAGTCGACTTTCACAACTTGCATCGGAGGGGGCATCCACACCATCACGGCAACGGCCAACGCCGGTCAAACGGCGTCTGTCGCGCTCATGCTCGATGAGTGTCTGATTCCGGGAACTGACGTCGTACCACCGGTATTTGCTGGCTAACAGGGTCCGAGCGACGCTCAGCTGAGAGCGAGGAGTTCGATCAGATTTCCATCGGGATCGACGCAGTACACCGACTGTCCCATTGTGCCGTCACTTGCCGGTCGCGCGACCGGTCCATCGATGAGTTCGACGTCAGCAGAGGAGAGAGCGGCGATCGCTGACTCGATGGAACCGCTCCAACGAAAGCAAAGATCACCCGATCCCGGAGTAGGTACTCGAGCGTGCGGGGCGGTGGGTGCGGTTACAGGGTGAATGCTCAACCGGGCGCTGCCAACCTGTAGTAGTGCTACGGGAATTGCCCCAGAAAGAAACAGGTCATAGTGCAAGCGCTCAGCGCCAAGGACGCGCTCGTACCATGTGAGCGTTGTTTCAACATCGGCAACGGTCAGCGCGATGTGATCAATGTGAGAGATGCCGGCAGAGGTCATATCTCGGCATCCTAAAGATGCCGTCTCGCCGATCGTGCGTTAGCCAGTGAAGGCGGGTGCGACCGGGTCTGCAGCGGGAGCGGTTGTGGTGGTCACGGGTGCGCCACTATTCGAACTCCAGACACCGAGCGCAAGGTCGATTTGTTGTCCGAATGTGGCGGAGTCGAGAATCCGGACCGGGTTCGTTCCATCGATGTTGGAAACCCACAGCGACATGCTGCCGCCTTGGGGGGCAGCGGAGAACACCATCTTGGTGCCGTCCGGCGAAGCGACCGGCCACGACAGACTGGCCATGCTGATGGTGGAGCCATTCAACAATGTGACCAGGCCGGTGCCGTCAGCATTCATTCGGACAATGTCCACAGTTGCTGACGAGGTCCCAAGAATTTTCCCGTCGGGGGTCCACGAACCGTTACGCGTTCCTGAACCATTGGTGATTTGCGTCGCAGCTCCGCCCGTCACCGGGATGGTGAACAGCTGCGGTGTGGCACCAGCGGTGAACACGATCGTTGCGCCATCGGGAGAGAGGTTTGGTCCGTTCACACCGTTGTACGCACCGTTGGTGAGGTTGGTGAGGCCGGTGCCGTCGACATTGATGACCATGAGTTCGGCGGTGCCAGCGCCACCACTTGGGCGATCGAGGAACGCAATCTTGGTCCCATCAGCCGACATCGACGTCGCGGAGTACTGGCGGCCCGACGCGGAGGTCGAAACGATGGTGTCGCCGGTGCCGTCGAAGTTGGCGACGTGAAGAGCGTTCGAAACACCAGAGGCGGCGGGGTCGACATAAGCGATTTTGGTTCCAGCGGCGTTCTGGCTGGCGTACCAACCGTTTGAGATGATCGTTTGATCGCCGCTGCCATCAGGGTTCACGAGATGGATCGAGGCGACGATGTTCCCGCCCGAAAGCGTGACCTTCGAGTACTGGATCTTGCCGTTGGTGCCAGGGAACTGCGCCGAACCGGCAGGCGAGGTGGGAAGCACCACAAGGCCCAGAGCGAGGCCGGCAACAGCGGCGATCGAAAGCACTCGGCGCTTTGCCGCTGAAGTGATTGTCACTGTGGACATGGGTTTCGCTTTCCTTGAAACGTCAGCTACTGCCGACACGTGCGTGCCGGTGGACCGACTGGCCCCTACTCGGCTGCCGACTCTAATTGATTGAGACAACATCGTCCCAAAAGGCGCTTCACCTCAGAAGTTCGATGGTCTGAAGAGTTGGGGAAGCGTCCGTGGGTCAAAGAGGTCTCGTAGGACGACGCACGAGACTGAGCCCAATGAGGTCGAAACCGCAGCACCGGGACCGCCGACCGTCGTTGGGAGTTCGGTGAACTCCCGTCGGCGGCCAACAACCTGCATCAGTGCAGACCCAGGAGATAAAGCGTGCTGACACTGGGGTCTGCTGCAGGTATGTGGCGCGCTCGGAGGGACTCGAACCCCCAACCTTCTGATCCGTAGGTACTGATAGGCATCGGCTCAATTGGTTTGAAGCCCTTAGTTTACTGGGTCTTTGCTGGGTTGGTGTCGCACTGTGTCGCACGGTTTCTCAGCACCGTGGCTGAGCGGTGGCTGAGCGGTGGCTGACGTGAGGCTTAGCAGTCAAGATGGAGATCCCGTGTCTTGGTGTCGCTTGCGACCATCGTCTTGTGACATGCGATGGGAGTCAGGGCGCGAGAAGTGCCTTCAGTTCGTCGACTGAGCGAGGCTCGCTGACGCCGTGATGGAGCATCGCATGGCAGTTCGGGCACACGGGCACGAGATCGGCGATTGGGTCGAGTTGGTATTCGATGCCGATCGAGGAGATCGGTGTGATGTGGTGCACATGAATGAATCCTTCGGCGATCCCGCCATAGGAGTCGCCGAAGTCAATTTCACAGACCGCACACGCGGTTCCGTGATGTTCGAGACATTTGCGACGGGCCTGCCGGCTCCGTTCGTAGCGATTCACCGTGACGGTCTTCTTTGCGCCCTCAGGGAGTGCGCCGACACTTTCATCGCCAGTGAGACTCTCCTGACCGCTGCTTGTCACCGCACCATTCCACGCAGCGAGGATTGCTGCGGCGTCGCTGTTCGAGAGGTGGTAGCCGGAGGAGTACATCGAGTTCCATGGGGCGTCAGGAGCGATGGTGAATAGGTCGTCTACGTCAATTCGTTCATCGACGGGTACCCACTCGGACCAAGCGACTTCGACGTAGTTCGCGATCTTGGTGGGGTCGTTGTAGTGCTCGTCTTCGAAGGTGGTTCCGAGTGCGGAACCGATAGCAATCAGACCTCGGCGGTCACTTCCCTGGCGGAACAGCACTAGTAGATCGCCGGCGGATATTTCCGTATTGCGGTTACCTGTGCTCCATCTACCTATGACCTCTTCTCCGCGGGAGGTGGCGGCGACAGCCTCCGCAAGTTCGTCCTCGCTCATCGACCAGACGTCGGGATTCCATGTCAGGACGAATATCTGAACTGATCCACCGATGATGCGAACGCGCACGTCATCGGCAGAAACCAGCCCGCCACCCGAGATGAGTACTTGAATCTGCTTGGTGTTGTTACCAGCGCTTTTCTTGGTTGACTTGGAATGCTTCGCTGCCGCACCAGTGATCTCTGAAACAAGCGAATCGATGTCTGAGGTGGGCGAAAGTGTGATCGGAGCCGCATCGAGGAGCATCCGAGACTTCTCAGGAAGGTGCCTCGTCGTGTCGGTATCCAGAACGACAGCGTCCAGAACGACTCCGCTCGCAGCCATCCGACTGAACAGCGCGCGCAGGCCTTCCATGTAATCGGGGTTGCGCTCACTCGGAGTGCCAATCGTTCCGCCTCGTGACATCAGAGTGATGACATAGCCGGTGCCGCGACGGTGCAGTTCACACTCCGCCTTCAGGGGGACTCCGGAGAGATCTCGGACTTGGAGCCGACTCTTCGAGTCACGCACGAGGAATCCGAGCGCCGTGAGTCGCTTGCCCACGGACATATCGCCGCCGCTGAAATCCGCGGCTTGCATTGGCTCCCAGTCCTCGCCGATGTACCCGTGTGCCGCGCCACAGATTGCTTTGGAGTCATATGCGACGCCTTCGTGCACAAGGAAGTATCTACGCGACGGTGAGAATCCGTACTTGGTGAGAAATGCAGTGCGACCCAACTCGTCGAACTCGAATAGTGCAGCCCGAACGGCATTTGGGGTCAGGTCCGATAGAGCCATTGCAACTCCTTCTGAAATCTCTTTCGCCGAGAACCGCCGTCATGCATCTTTGCACGGGGTGTAATGCTTGGGGATTCCTCCCCAGGACAACTAGAGCTCCGTGACGGCTCGGGAGTGGTGGTCGGCGTTGTGACCGTATCGGTCATCGCTGGCACATCTAATTGCTCATTCCAGGGTGTCGCCACAAACGTCCCGGCACGGGACTTCTACACGGTCAGCCACAAGAATCAGTCCCTAGGCACCATTGCCGCTTCGAGCATCAAGAACGACAAGATCACGATCAGTCAGTCGATAGGTGGGAATTACATCGTCTCGTGATCTGGTGGGGTTCGGTTTCACCGATTAACCGAAACGCGCAAGTAAGTACGCGCCCAAAAAACGACACGCCAAAAAGTGGCACGAGGTCCATTTCTATTGATACGCGGCGTCAAAAATGCGGCACGAGTTGATATGCGCACCCTTCAACAAGCCGATCTCGGGTTTCGTAGTTACTACGCAGGCCGAAATCGACATGAATCGGTAGTTGTGTCGATCCGGCTACCCAAAACCGGTGATTTCGGGTCAGTTAAGTAGTCTGCGAGGACACCAACGTGTCCCTGAAGGCGGTTCTCGGCGAGATGGCCATGTGCGATGAACTGGAGAAGCAACTCCAGCATCAGCAAGATCTGAGCAGTCGTCTTTCCATCGCCTCGACTCGGCTTGCTGCCTGAAGTTCTGTGGATCGGCACCGGTCCAACGGGTCGGCTATCCAGGCTGTTCACCGAGAAGTAATTGATAACGCTGAACTATCGTTGGGTCTTCAGGAGGCGGAGAGATGAACGCTTGGTTAGTGCGGGCTGGATCAAACGGTGAACGAGACGAATACAACCTCACCCACAATGTTGTAGGCGGGGGATTCAAAGAAGTTGGGGATCTCAGCCAGTGCACGGATCGGGATCAAATGCTTCAGATGCTCGATGCTGCTTATCCCGGATCTCCGAAACAGCGAATCAGTAACTACCGCGGGCAACTTTGGGCACTCACGAATCGAATGGAAGACGGTGACCTAGTCGTACTGCCCCTCAAGACAACTTCGCAGTTGGCGATCGGCAAAGTCACAGGACCCTACGAATACAGGCCAACTGCTCCTGAGAGCACGAGGCATTGTCGGCCAGTCGAATGGATTCGAACTGATGTGGCTCGAACAGCAGTCCAACAAGATCTCCTGTTCTCCCTCGGTGCGTTCATGACTATCTGTCAGTTGTCACGGAATGATGCAGCGCTTCGAATCAAAGCACTTGCTGAGACCGGAACCGACCCGGGATCTACCGCAGACCCACTCACCGAAGGCGCTGCAAACGGCACCACCGGACAGCGTTCAGGAAATGACGATGCAGCCTCGGTCACCGCTGTTGATCTTGAGGAATATGCAAAAGACCGACTCAGCACTGTCATCTCCGAACGCTTTGCCGGACACAAAATGGCGCACCTCGTTGGAGCCGTACTTGAGGCGCAAGGATTCGTGTGTGACGTTGCCCCGGAAGGGCCTGATGGCGGCATAGACATCTTCGCTGGCCGAGGACCTCTCGGACTCGATGCGCCCCGACTGATAGTCCAAGTGAAGTCCAGCCCGTCAGCGATCGATGCTCCAACGGTTCGGGAACTGCACGGTGTGATCTCCACGCATGGCGCAGACCAAGGGCTGATGGTCGCATGGGGCGGACTGAACAAAGTCGCTCGGCGAGAACTCGGAACTCAGCGCTTCAATGTTCGGGTTTGGGAAGCCAACGACCTCATCGAGCAGGTTGCAATGAATTATCAGCACCTACCTGAATCGATCCGAGCCGATCTGCCACTGAAACAAATATGGACAGTCATCGAAGATCTCGCAGGCTCCTGAGTCGAACGACGAAATCGATTACGGAACTCCAGTTCCCCCCCTGAATTCCCCCCTGCAAGCACAAAGCCGACCCCGTAGGACCGGCGCCAGCCTTCCGAACTGCACTAATGTGGCCCGCCC
>CAZMJK010000015.1:0-17689 GCA_964566555.1 uncultured Bifidobacterium sp.
GGTGGACGGGGCGGCGACCAGAGGCGAAGCGCGAACGCTCCGTGCGGGCGTGGTTCTCGAGGACGGACCGACGGGACCGGCGAAGGCCGCCCTCCTCGGTCCGGGAGTCATCCGCTTGACGATCCACGAAGGCCGAAATCGGCAGGTGCGCCGAATGTGCGAGGCGGTCGGACACCCCGTCAAGCGGTTGATTCGAACCCGAATCGGCCCGCTGGCCGATCGAAAGTTGAAGCCCGGCCAATGGCGAGCATTGACCTCCGATGAACTCCGGGCACTCGAGCGCGCGGCGGTGGCCCGACCGCAATCACCTTCGTCGACCTGACCCCTTCCCCCTAGGATCGTTCTGTGACCGCATCTGTTCGCGCCCTTCGTGGTGCCACCACCGTCGATGTCGATTCCGCCGAGGCGGTTCGTGCTCGAACGATTGCGCTGCTCCAACAGATGATCGAGCGAAATGGTGTCGATCATGACGACATCATCAGCGTGCTTTTCACCGCGACCGACGACATCCACTCGCTGTTCCCTGCGTCCGCGGCCCGTGACATCGGGTTCGGCGACATCCCTCTGATCTGTGCCCGCGAACTCGACATCGTCGGCTCAACGCCGCTGTGTATCAGAGTCTTGATGCACCTCACGACCGAACGCTCCCGAGGCGAACTCCGTCACGTCTACCTCGAAGGCGCCAGCGGACTGCGCGACGATCTTCCGGAGTGATGACGGTGTCCTCGGCTGCGACGCCACGTACAGCCCTGATCGTTGGTGCCGGCCTCATCGGGGGCTCCATCGGTCAGCGCCTCCGGTCCGAGGGGTGGCGGGTTCTCGGACGCGATCGGTCGCAGGCCCACCTCGAACGAGCGTTGGAGCTCGGCGCGATCGACGAGATCGCACCCGAAGGACCTCTTTCGGGGATCGACCTGACGTTCGTCGCGACTCCTGTCGGTTCCATCGCCGACGTCGTCGAACAGGCACTGCGCGAGACCGACGGTCTCGTCACCGATGTGGGAAGTGTGAAGACGCCGCTTCTCGCGCTGATGAAGGACCCGAGATTCATCGGAGGACACCCGATGGCGGGCTCCGAGCAGGATGGTGTCGACGGGGCTCGACCCGACCTCTTCGAAGGCCGCACATGGGTGCTCACTCCGCTCACCACAACCGATGACGATGCTCTCGCCTCGTTGCGAGGGGTCTTGCGGACGTTGGGGGCGGAGGTGGTGTCGCTCCCTCCCGATCGCCATGACTCGATGGTCGCCATCGTTTCGCATGTCCCGCACCTGACGGCGGCCAGTCTGATGGGACTCGCAGATGAGCGTTCGAGCGAACATCGCGGGTTGCTCCGCCTCGCGGCGGGCGGGTTCCGTGACATGACTCGGATCGCGTCGGGACATCCAGGGATCTGGCCCGATATCTGCAACGAGAACCGCACCGCCATTCTCACCGAGATGGATCGACTGATCCGACTGCTCACCGAAGTGCGCGGCGTTGTTGCCGAAGGGGATCGCGACGCGCTCGTGGCGGTGTTGGAACGAGCGCGTACGGCGCGCATGGCACTCCCGGCTCGGTTTGCTCGCGCGGAGGATCTGGCCGAGGTTCGTATTCCGGTGGCCGACCAGAAGGGCGCTCTCGCAGGCATCACCATGATCGCGACCGAACTCGATGTGAGTATCGCCGATATCGAGATCGCCCACTCTGTCGAAGGTGACGAGGGAGTGGTCATACTCCTGGTCGAAGCAGCCAACGGCGAGCGGCTGCTCGAAGGTCTGCATGCTGGTGGGTACAAAGCAGTCGTGCGCCCACTCGATTCCTCCGAAGATCGCTGATGGGCGACGTGAAGGTGATCCGACCGTTCGCTGGGGCCGTTGATGCGACGGTCCGCCCACCCGGTTCGAAGAGCATCACGAATCGTGCGCTTTTGGCCGCTGCTCTTGCCGACGGAACGAGTGTGCTCCACGGAGCGCTCATCGCTGACGATACCGAGGCGATGATCGACTGCATTCGATCGCTCGGCGCGACCGTCGAACATTCCGTGGAGGACACGACGCTTACCGTCACGGGGATCGCCGGCGATCTCTCCGGTGCCGATCGCCAGTTCTTCGCTCGTCAATCGGGAACGACGGCGAGGTTCCTCGTTCCGGTTCTCGCACTCGGTGATCTCGAACGCACCCTCGACGCTGACCCAGCGATGCGAAGGCGACCCATGGGTGCGTCTTTTGACGCCCTCGCACGTCTGGGGATTCGCGTGGAGTCCAGCGATGGGAGTCTTCCCGTCGCGATCACCGGACCCGTTCGCAACGACGGCTCTCGGCCGACGATCGAAGTCGATGGTTCTGTTTCGAGTCAGTTCACCTCGGGTCTCCTCCTCGCCGCCAGCTGCTTCCCGAACGGTCTCGAGGTGAAGATGATGGGGGAGGTCGTTTCGCGTCCCTATCTCGAAATGACGGTGAACGTGATGCGTGCGTTCGGGGCCGAGGTGACGGTGTCCGACGGCGCGACGTTCGCGGTTGCACCGGGCGGCTACCGCGCCACCGATTTCCGGATCGAGCCAGATGCATCGGCCGCTTCCTATTTCTTCGCGGTCGCCGCCATCTGCGGAGGAACCGTGCGGATCGAGGGTCTCGGATCTCGATCACTGCAAGGTGATGTCCATTTCGTCGACGTGCTCGCATCGATGGGCGCAAACGTGACGATCGAGGACGACGCCATCACCGTGCATGGCGCGCCCCTGCATGGGATCACAGCCGATTTCAGTCAGATCTCCGATACCGCTCAGACCATTGCGGCGGTCGCGGTGTTCGCTTCGAGCCCGACCACGATCACCGGTATCGACTTCATTCGCCGGAAGGAGACCGACCGGATCTCGGCCGTCGTGAATGAACTCCAGCGTCTCGGCATCGATGCCCGAGAGGATGATGATGGGTTCACGGTGATTCCTGGACCGACACGGGCAGCAGTGGTGGAGACCTACGACGACCATCGGATGGCCATGAGCATGATGCTCATCGGCTTGGCGCGTGAGGGGGTCTCCATCGCTGATCCAGACTGTGTGCGAAAGACCTTCCCGACGTATTTCGATGCGATCGAAGAACTGCGACCAGGAGGACCCGCGTGAGTGAGCAACTCGTCCTTGCGATCGACGGCCCGGCAGGGTCCGGCAAGTCCACCGTGGCCAAGGCCGTCGCCCGCAGACTGGGCCTCGAGTATCTGGACACCGGCGCGATGTACCGGTCGGTCGCTTTCGCGGCGCTACGGGGCGGAGTGGATCCTGAGGATGCCGAGGTGGTCGCCAATCTCGCGAGGAACATCGAACTCGACGTGGCTGCCGACGGGGTCGTCACCGTCGACGGGATCGATGCCACCATCGAGATCCGCGGGCCCGAGGTCACTCGAGCCGTCAGTATCGTCGCCGCCAATCCCGAGGTGAGATCGGAAATGCGCGCTCGGCAGCGGCAATGGGCGGCCAAACGTGGTGGCGGCGTCATGGAGGGCCGAGATATCGGGACCGTGGTGTTCCCCGACGCCCGTTTGAAGGTCTACCTCGATGCGAGCCCCGAGGTGCGTGCGGCACGACGGTCGAAGGAGGTCGCCGACCTCTCCTACGAGACGGTTGCTTCCGATCTCGCACGACGTGATGCGCTCGATCAGAACCGTGACCACGATCCACTCCGGACCGCCGAGGATGCTGTGGTCATCGATACGAGCGATCTCTCCGTGGACCAGATCGTCGACGCGATCATGGAGCACTTGCAGTGAGTCGTCGTGAGATCTTCATTCCCGAGGGACATGACAACGGGGAGGAGTTGACGCTCGTCCAGAGGTCGATGCACCACGTCGTGCGGATCCTTCTCGAGATCGTCATTCGTCTCTACTTCCGCCTCGAAGTCCACGGACGCGAGAACATCCCCAAGAAGGGTCCCTTCATCATCTCGCCGATCCATCGCTCGTATCTGGACACACCGCTGATCGGTGCGGCCGTCTGGCGACTGATGCGGTACATGGGTGCCGAGAAGATGTGGACGAATCGACTACTCGGTTGGTTTCTCACGGCGATGGGCGGCTTCCCCGTTCAGCGAGGAGCGGCGGATCGAGAGGCACTCAAGGCCGCGTTGCTCGTTGTCGAGCGCGGTGAACCGCTCGTGATGTTTCCCGAGGGGACACGCCAATCGGGACCGATTGTGAGCGAAATGTTCGACGGTCCTGCCTATGTCGCCTGCCGCACGGGCGTCCCAGTGATTCCCGTCGGACTCGGTGGCACCGAGCGGGCGATGCCGAAGGGGAAGAAGTTCATACGGCCGGTGAAGATGGTCGTCGTTATCGGAGCGCCCATCGTTCCGCCTCCGAAGAAGGAGAGTGGGCGGGTCTCACGCAACGCCGTTCGCGAACTCACTCTCGAACTCGGGCAGAGGATCCAAGACCTCTTCGACGAAGCGCAGCTGCGGGCAGGATCACCGAACCAGCATTGATGATGGGAAGTCCTGGTTCCGAGTGACGATCTGGTGAGGACTAAAGCGACGCGCCACTCGTGAGTCGTCGAACGAGTGGTTCGAAGTGCGAGAGGGGCAACGTGTCGTACTCGGTGTCGAACGCGACCTGATCCCATTCATCGGCGAAGGTCGCGGCGAGGGCGAACTGTTCGGGCGAGAGCGTGTCGCGGTGCTGTTCGCGAGCGTTCGGATCGGCACCGAAGTGGTGGTAGTAGTGCTTGCCCTGAAAATCCTGGTGTACCCGAATCATCTGGTAGACGTCATCGCGAACATACGGCTTGATCATCTCGGCGGAGATCGCGCCGTGATTGGAAACGGTGATGGCCTTCCCGACATCGTGCATGAGCGAGGCGAAGATCACCTCGTCATCGGCCCCGGCCCGCTCGGCGAGCGTCGCGGTCTGAAGGCAATGTGTCAATTGGTCGGCGTTGAATCCATCGGTGATCTCGGCGAGGGATTCGAGGAGCATCAACATGCGGTCGGCGACACGACCCTGATTGATCGCGTGCTGCGCGCCGATGTGGAGCCATTGCTCCTGGGTGGACTCATCCATTCGGGTGAAAGAGGTAGCCATCGCCCAATTCTGCCCTGAATGGCGCCGGTCGCGTCGGAACGTCAGGTGGGAGCGCTCGCCAGCATGATGCCGAGGGCGACCGCGGCGAGACCGGCAACAAGAGAGATGGCTCCTCCGGCGGCGAGGACAGCTTTTGAGTTCGCCCCGGCGTGGAATGCCGCAGCGATGCCGGTGGCGGCCACCATCAACAGTTTGAGCCCCAACGTCACGTTCCATGCCGTCCCCATCGAGCCCGGCGATTCGGCGAGGAGGTTCCAGATACCGGTGACGAAGAGGACGACGAACGCCGACCACGCGAGCGTGTTGAACCGGCGAGCGGCGAGTTTCGGTGCTTCGGGGGAGAGCCCTCGCAGGACGGGCAGAAGTCCGAGCAGTGTGAGTTGACCGCCGACCCAAACGGCGGCGGCGGTGACGTGGAGGAAGAGGCGAACGGTGTCGAGTGAGAAGGGAAGCATCGTCGAGCTGTCAGGTCAGGGCGGCGAGGACGTCGCTGGCGTGGAGTGAGCGGTCCTGCGTTGGTGGCCGGGCATCGACCGGACCTCCGAACGCAAGCGTCGCTGCCGCGTCGATCGTGGCGATGAGGTCGCGGAGATTACGGGGAGGAGGGAAGTACTCGTCCTCTTCGGTGACGCTCACGATTTCCACGCCCTCTGTCGGAGCGATTCGAGCGATGACTGACTCGACGAGCTCCTCGGGGGCAGATGCCCCAGCGGTGACGCCCACCACTCCGAAGAGGTCGTCGGGGAGTTCCTCGGCACCGTTGACCCGGTAGACCCGCTCACAACCAGCTTGGCGAGCGAGGCTCTCGAGGGCACGGGTGTTGGATGAGTTGGCGGAGCCGATGACGACCACGGCGTCGCATCTCGGGGCGATCTCGAGGAGTGCCGACTGACGATTGGTCGTGGCGAAGCAGAGATCGGAGCGGCCGGGGACCCACATGTCGGGAAACCGTTCCCTCGTGGCCTCGAGAACGTCGGCCCACTCGCGATGACTCAGCGTCGTTTGGGCCAACAACGCAACGGGATCGGCGAACGAGGGCAGTGCCGCAACCTCGGTGACCGATTCGACGCGATGGATGTTGTCGGGGGCGACCGCCATCGTCCCCACCGCCTCTTCGTGACCTTCGTGACCGATGTAGACGATCTGGTACCCCTTGCCGGCTCGCACCTTGACCTCGTGGTGGACCTTGGTGACGAGTGGACAGACCGCGTCGACGACGTAGCCGCCACTGGCCTGGGCGGCTTCGACCACTTCAGGTGCGGAGCCATGTGCCGAGAGCATGATCGGACTGCCCGGTGGCACTTCGGCGATGTCGTCGACGAAGACAACTCCCAGATCGCGGAAACGTTCGACGACTCGCTGGTTGTGCACGATCTCGTGGTAGCAGTACACGGGTGCCTCGAACGACCGCACCATCCACGCCAGCGCCTTGATGGCCATTTCGACACCAGCGCAGAACCCACGTGGAGCGGCGAGCAGCACCTTCGTTGCGACGGGGGAGTCGGGGGAGGCGAGCCCCTCCGAGAGCGCTTCGTTCATGGATCGTCAGGCTACCGGCACTAGCCTTTGCCGCCATGTCCTCACCGCGAGTCGTCAGCGTCGCGCCCGCGTCGCCGGCGATGGTCGCCGGACTCGAGCCTGGAGATCTCATCCTCCGAATGAATGGTGAGGTCCCACGGGACATCATCGCGTACCGGTTGCTCGCCGATGCGGGTGAGCTCTCGCTGGAAGTCGACCGGGGAGGGATGCATCTCTCGATCGATGTCGAGAAGGCGGAGGGCGAGGCGCTCGGTGCCGAAATCCATTCGGCACTCTTCGATCAGGTTCGAACCTGCGACAACCACTGCGAGTTCTGTTTCATCTATCAGCTTCCACCGAACCTTCGGGAGTCGCTGTATCTGAAGGACGACGACTACCGCTTGTCGTTTCTCTACGGCAACTTCACCACCCTGACGAGGTTCACGGAGATGGACCTGGAACGGGTGGTCACCGAACGGATCTCGCCACTCCATGTCTCACTGCACGCAGCCGATCCCGATCTGCGTTCCTCCATGTTGCGAAATCGTCGCGGTGCCACGAGCCTTCGATGGCTCCGAGCGCTGCTGGCGAATGGAATCGAAGTCCATGGTCAGGTCGTGGTGTGCCCGGGTCGCAATGACGGTGATGCCCTCGCCGACACGCTCGCTGAAGTTCTCGACTGCTATTCGGAACTTGCCACGCTCAGTGTGGTCCCGCTCGGAATCAGTCGATTCAACACCGAGTCGGCGATGCGACCCCACACCCGCGATGAGGCAGCAGCGGTGATCGACACGGTCCATGAATGGCAACGGGTCTATCTCTCCGTCCTCGGACGGCGCGTCGTGCACGCCGCAGACGAGTACTACCTGCTGGCCGATCGTCCGTTTCCGGCGCACGATGTGTACGAGGAGTTCCCGATGCACGAGGATGGCATCGGGATGGCCCGAACGCTCGAGCGGGAGTTCCTCGGTCTGACCGAGACACCGACCGGTGTCGCCACGGGGTTCTTCGCATGGGTGGACGGCGCGCCACCCGAGGGGTACCGAGCACCTCGAGGCGGTGGTCGCGTCACCCTGCGGCCGCGTTCGGACGCTCCCGTCACCGTGCTGACCGGTTCCTACGGTGCGCAGATCCTGGAGCCCTTAATTCGCCAACTCGATCGGACCGATGTGCGGGTCCTCCCGGTGGCGAACGAGTTCTTCGGGGGGAATACGGGCGTGGCCGGATTGCTCACGGGCGCGGACCTCTCCCGTGTGCTCGCGGCCGAGCCCGAAGGTCACCGCTACCTGTTACCGGATGTCTGTTTGTCCCAGGGTCGATTTCTTGATGGACTGACACCAGACGACCTGCCGCGACCGGTCGAGATTCTTCCGACCGACGGCATCGCCCTGCGAAGGGCATTGGAGCCATCATGAGCAGTCACTCCCCAGAACTTCCACTCGTTGCCATCGTCGGACGCCCGAACGTCGGGAAATCAACGTTGTTCAACCGGATCGTCGGGCGTCGCGAGGCGATCGTGGAGGAGAAACCAGGCGTCACCCGCGACCGCAAGGAGGTCGTGGCGGAATGGCAAGCCCGCGAGTTCCGTTTGGTCGACACCGGGGGATGGATGCCGGGAGGCGACGCGCTCGACGAGAAGGTCTCCAAGCAGAGTGAGAAGGCCATCAAGGACGCCGATGTCGTGCTGTTCGTCGTCGATGTGACCGTGGGGATCACCGAGGAGGACAGCCGTGTCGCACAGATCCTGCGTCGAAACGGTCGGCCAGTGTTGCTCATCGCCAACAAGGTCGATGACTCCAACCGCGAGTCCGCCATCTGGGACCTCTTGGGTCTCGGCGTCGGCGATCCCTTTCCGGTCAGCGCGCTTCACGGTCGGGGTACGGGTGACCTCCTCGAAGCGCTGCTGGCCGAACTGCCTCCTGCCCCTGAAGACGCGGACCCGGAAGGCGACGACGAGTCGGAGAAGATCTTCTCCGTATCGATCGTCGGTCGACCCAATGTCGGAAAGTCGACACTGTTCAATCGACTCATCGGCGATGAGCGATCAGTGGTGCATGACATGCCGGGAACGACTCGAGATGCGGTCGACACGATCGTCGAAACCGAAGACGGTCCGATCCGCTTCGTCGACACGGCAGGTATGCGGCGGAGGAGCAAGGTCGATGAGGCGACCGAGTACTACTCGCTCGTACGCGCACTTCAGGCAATCGATCGCTCCGATGTTGCATTGCTGGTCATCGATGCCACGATCGGTGTGACCGCGCAGGATCAACGACTCGCGGAGCGGATCGATGCGGCCGGATGTCCTGTGGTCGTGCTCCTGAACAAGTGGGAACTCCTCGACGCCGACGCACGCGAGGAGATCGCCTACCAGATCAGCCAACGGCTTCATTTCATCGGCGACTCGCCGGTACTGAAGATCAGCGCGCTCTCGGGCAAGGGAGTGCATCGACTGCTGCCCGCGCTCTCCGGAACCATCGAGGACTACCACCGCCGAGTTCCGACCCGGAAGGTCAACCAGGTGCTGCGGGCTGCGCAGTCGGCCCAGCCGGGACCTCATGGCGCGAGAGTGCTCTACGCCACCCAAGGAGCGACGGACCCGCCCACTTTCACCCTCTTCGCCAACAAGGAGATTCCTCCCTCGTACCTCCGGTATCTCGAGCGTTCATTGCGAGAGGCCTTCGATATGGGAGCAACCCCCATCAAGATGCGAGTGCGGAAGCGGGACTGAACTCATGCCTTGGTGTGAGGAGTGCTCGAAGTTCTGGAATCCGAATTCGTTGCCCCCGGACGGGACGTGCCCTTCCTGCGGACGGCTGATCGGTGAACCTCCGAAGGCACAGAAGGTCCCTTGGCATTTCTGGGTCCTCGTCGTAGCGGCTGGCCTCTACCTCGGGTGGCGAGCGGTCCAGGGAATTGCGTGGATCCTCCAATGATGGCGCCGGGTGGAGAGGTCGATCTGGCGATCATCGGGTCCGGGTTCGGTGGACTCGGTGCGGCGGTGATGGCGCAGAGGCTCGGGATCGACTCGTTCGTGATCCTCGAGCGATCGGTCTCGGTCGGTGGCACGTGGCGCGACAACACCTATCCCGGGTGCGCCTGCGACATCCCGAGCCACCTGTACTCATTCTCGTTCGCTCAGAACCCGGACTGGTCTCGCAGCTATCCGGCGCAGCCGGAGATCGCCGACTATCTCGAGCGGGTGAAGGATCGCTATCACCTCTCGAGTCGAATCCGATTCGGATTCGAGGTGGCCTTGATGCGTTGGCTCGATGATGCGCAGCGGTGGGAGATCCGATCGAAGGACGGCGACATCGTTCGAGCTTGCGCGGTGATCTCGGCCACCGGGCCGCTCAGTCAACCGGCACGGCCATCGCTTCCCGGCATGGAATCGTTCGAAGGTGTGATGTACCACTCAGCCCAATGGCGTCGGCACGGGTGCGTCGGCCATTCAGATCGTTCCCGCAATCGCTGATCGAGTGGCACATCTCGATGTGTTCCAGCGAACACCACCGTGGGTACTGCCCCGAGACGATCGGCCCGCGCCGCGATGGCGGCGATCGCTCTACCGAAGAGTTCCATTCCTGCAACGCCTCCATCGATGGCGCATCTATCTCCGCCAAGAGCTGCTCTCGATCGCCTTTCTCGGAACTGGCCGACTGGCCAACGGATTCACCCAACGAATCGAGGACGAAACCCGGGCACTGATCGACGCGTCGTTCCCTGAGAGTGCCGAGGCGCACGCCCTCGTTCCCGAGTACAAGCCCGGCTGCAAGCGCCTCCTGATCTCCAACGATTGGTATCCGGCGCTGGCCAAGGAGCAGGTCGAGGTAGTCACCACTCCCATCGAGCGACTCACCGCCGACGGTGTAGTGACGGCCGATGGCGAACACCACTCGCTCGATGTCCTCATCATGGCCACCGGTTTCGCGGTGTCGGAGTTTCCGTCGCCGCTCACGATCATCGGTCGCGACGACGTCGATCTCAAGGAGCACTGGAGCGAGGGCGCGTCGACCGACTTCGGCATGACGGTGTCGGGATTCCCGAATCTGTGGTTCCTCGCAGGTCCCGGTACTGGCCTCGGGCACAACTCCATCGTGTTCATGATCGAGGTTCAACTTCGGCACATCGCGCGTGCATTGCGCTATGTGAGGACGCAGGAGCTGTCTTCGATCGAGCTCAGGCCGGAGATCGAGAAGGCGGCATACGCCGAGCTCCAAGACAGGATCGCCTCGACCGTATGGGCCTCCGGCTGTTCGAGTTGGTACGTCACCGATGACGGCAGGATCGACACGTTGTGGCCCGGAACGACGATCGAGTACTGGTGGAGAGCGCGACGCTTCGATCCACGTCGATATGTCGTGACCTCGGGTCGATTCGGAGGGATCTCCGCCTCTCGCTAAGGTGTCCTCTCCACGGGCTGTGGCGCAGCTTGGTTAGCGCGTCGGTCTGGGGGACCGAAGGTCGTGGGTTCGAATCCCGCCAGCCCGACCAGACGAGTGCGGGGTGTCACACTGGCACCTCGCCCGTCACCCCCGAGAACGCCAGGATGAGCAATGTCAGACGAGACAACAGCCGAGCAATCCGATCCCTCGCTCGACAATCCTGAGGCTCTCGAGGGTGGCGAAGAAGAACGAGCGAGCCTTCGCGCTCAGCGACTGGAGAAGATCGCCGAACTGCGCAATGCGGGGACTGATCCGTATCCGTACCGTTACGAGCGGTCCTCCGATATCGGCCCCGTACGTGAGCAGTGGGGGAGTATCGAACCGGGCACGGAAACCGGCGTCGAGGTGCGTCTCGCTGGACGACTGATGCTCAAGCGGGAGCAGGGTCGCCTCACGTTCGGCCAATTGCGCGACCGCTCGGGCGAGATCCAACTCTTCGTCTCGGCCGGAGTCTTGGGGAAGGAATCCTTCGCCGAGTTCAATCAGCTCGATCGCGGGGACTGGGTCGGGGTCGTCGGCGAGGTGATGGCGACCAAGAAGGGCGAATTGTCGGTCAAGGTTTCGGAATGGACCCTGTTGAGCAAGGCGCTGCGACCGCTTCCCGACAAGTGGAAGGGGCTGGCCGACGTCGATGCCCGCTACCGGCAGCGTTACGTCGATCTCACCGTCAATTCCGACGCGCGACGTGTCTTCCAGACTCGCTTCGCCGCGGTCGATGCGATCCGTCGAGTGTTGCGGGAACGGGGTTACCTCGAGGTCGAAACGCCGATTCTGAATCTCCAGCAGGGTGGCGCAACGGCTCGCCCGTTCATCACTCACTACAACGCGCTGGACATCGACACCTATCTCCGTATCGCCCTCGAACTCCCATTGAAGCGTTTGCTGGTGGGTGGGCTCGATCGTGTCTTCGAGATCGGTCGGGTGTTCCGAAACGAAGGTATCGATACCCGACACAATCCTGAATTCACGATGCTCGAGTCGTACGAGGCCTTCGCCGATTACAACGACATGATGGAGCTCGTCGAAGCGCTCGTGAGCGCTGCAGCGGTCGCCGCGAACGGGACGACAATGGTGGAGTTGCGCGGAGAGACGATCGACCTCGCACCCCCGTGGCGGCGGGTGACGATGGTCGACCTCATTCGTGAAGTGGTGGGAGTCGAGATCCATCCGGGGATGAGCGTCGAGCAGGCCCGTGAGGTGCTCGACGGTCTCGGACTCGAGTGGAAGGATTCCTGGGGTGCGGGGCGATGCACACATGAGGTCTACGACGAGCTCGTCGAATCCAAGGTCACGGCACCAACCATCGTGTTCGACCATCCACGCGAGACCTCTCCGCTAGCCAAACCCCATCGTTCGGATCCCTCGCTGGTCGAACGCTTCGAGGTGATCGTCGACGGCCGCGAACTTGCGAATGCCTACAGCGAGCTCAACGATCCGATCGAACAGTTGAGTCGATTCCAGGAGGAGGCGGCCCATAAGGCGGCTGGTGATCCGGAGGCGGGGGATGTCGATCTCGACTACATCCGTGCACTCGAATACGGCATGCCTCCGGCGGGTGGCCTGGGTATCGGTATCGACCGACTCGTGATGATTCTGGCGGCCGTGGAGAGCATTCGCGAGGTGATTCTCTTCCCGACACTGCGACCCGAACACACGTTGACCGAAGAGGACTTTCCCTCCGGTCCCACTTCTTGAGCATGCCCGTGCCGACTCGAGGCGGTCGCTCCCGTGCGTCGTGACTCCCGACGGGCCCGCCTCATCGGGGTGCTGACTGCCCTCGGCGGCGTGATCGTTCTGATCTCGACCCTTCCGCGGATCGGGGATCGCGTGGTCGGGGTCGTCAACATCGTGACCCCGTTCGGGGTGCGAGTCACGAGCCATGTGATCGCCGTGGGGGCCGGGGTCGGGCTCTTGTATCTCGCCGGACAGTTGGCTCGTCGTCGGAGATTGGCCTGGATCTGTGCGGTCGCACTCTTCGCGGCGTCGCTCGTGGTGGAACTTTTGCGCGATCGGAATTTCATCGCAGCGGTCTACTCCGCGCTCATGGTGATTCTGCTCCTCGTGAGTCGGAACAAGTTCAGAGCGCCGGGCGATCCGCCGACACTCCTCGAGTTGTTGCGTTTCGTACCCCGGTACATCGCCATCGTCTTCTTGTATGGCTATGCCGCGCTCTTCCTCGAACGCGGTTCGCTCACCCCGTCACCGACGTTCTGGATGAACGCGCAGACAATCGTCCTCGGTCTCGTCGGCATCGACGGCCCCGACGTCTACGAGCGCAATTTCTTCGATTGGGCGTTTCCGGCGTCCCTACTGCTCTTCGGTGTCGGTGGACTGCTCGCGGTGCTCGTCCTGGCCTTCCGTCCGATCGTCTCCAAATCGTTCGTCTCCCCCCAGGCCCTCGATGAAGCCATCGAGATCGTGAAGAACCACAGTTTCGATTCGCTCGATTATTTCGCCCTGCGGGACGACAAGTTGTTCTTCATCTCGAGCGATCGTCGAGCGCTCATCGCCTACACCTACGTCGCTCGACAGGCCCTCGTGTCAGGTGATCCGATCGGCGAGCGATCCTCGATTCCACTCGTGATCGATGAGTTCCTCGAGATGTGCCGCGAGCGAGCGTGGGGAGTGTCGTTCCTGGCCGTTCGCGAGTCCGATCGCGATCTCTACGTCGCACGAGGCCTCCACACCGTCTATCTGGGTGATGAAGCCGTCGTGGACGTTCGAGGCTTCTCGCTCGGTGGAAAGAAGTGGAAGAGCGTCCGGCAATCCTCGGGTCGAGTCGAGCGGACGTACCGCTACGTATGGGTCGCGGAGACGGACGTCTCCGTCGAGATGTTGGAAATGCTCAACGACATCTCTCGGCGATGGAGGGGCAAGAAGCCGGAGCGAGGCTTCACCATGACGCTCAGCCAGGATGTGGAGGGAACCAACCCGGATTTCCGTCTGTGCATCGCAGTCGACGAACAGGGTCGCCCCGGGGGATTTCTCCGCGTCGTGCCCATCTATGGCGACCGGGCCGGCTACACCCTCGACATCATGCGGAGGGATCCCGACACTCCGAACGGGATGACGGAGTTCCTCCTGACGCGAACCATCATGAAGTTGGATGAACTCGGTTATGAGCGCTTCAGCATGAATTTCGCGGCGTGGGGGCGATTCTTCGAGGACGATGTCGATTACACGTTCTCGCAGCGATTGGCCAAGATCGTCCTCAATGCGGCGAGTCCGTTCTACCAAATCAAGTCGTTAAAGGAATTCAATCAACGTTTGTATCCGGAATGGGTCCCTCGGTGCATCGCCTACGAAGGGTTCCGCAGCCTCCCGCGTGTCGCATTGCTCTATTCGGCGGCGGAGGGTTTTCTCACGTTGCCCATCATCGGGAAGTTCCTCCTGCCGCGTACCGTGGTCCATCCGGGACATCCCGTTGTCGGGGGTGCATCGAAGGGCACCACCGCGCCAACAACTCCGGAGTCGTCCTGAGATGTGCGGACGATTCACGAGTACGACTCCGGCCTCGGCGCTCGCTGATTTCTTCGACGCCGAAGCCGAGATCGAGGATGGGGAACCCAACTTCAACGTCACCCCCACCAGCGACGTCATGGTGGTTCTCGAAGAGGCGGGACAGCGTCGTTTGGCGCTTCATTTCTGGGGGCTCGTCCCCAGTTGGGCGGAGAGTCCGGCGATCGGATCGCGACTGATCAATGCCCGATCGGAGACCGCTGCAACGAAACCATCGTTCCGATCGGCGTTTCGTCGCAAACGTTGCATCATCCCGGTGGACGGGTTCTACGAGTGGATCGAGGTTCCAGAGCGGAAACGGAAGCAACCGGTGTTCATCTCTGCTCGTGACGGGCGACCACTCGCGTTCGCTGGTCTTTGGGAACAGTGGCGACCGAAGGAAGGCGGGGTGGGGGAGAACTCCTTGCGCTCTTGCGCGATCCTCACCGGCCCACCCAACGGCGTGATCGCCCCCCTCCATCACCGAATGCCGATGATCCTGGCCCGATCCGATTGGGAGACGTGGCTTGATCCCGACAACGAGGATGTCGAACTGCTGCAATCGATGCTCAGACCCGCGCCTGAGTCTCTTCTGCAATGGTGGCCCGTTTCGCTGGCCGTCAATTCCGTGCGCCATCGAGGCGCATCACTGGTGGAGCCGGTCGAGATCACTCCCGATGGCGAAGCCGAGGGGCAGGGCCGTCTTCTCTAGCGACTACTCCGACGCGTCGTCGCCGAGTGCCGCCCGCAATCTGTCAGCTGCGGCGTCGAGATCCGCGGCGTCAACATTCGCGTCGGCCTTTCGGAAGTCGATATCGGACTCACTCTTGATCGGGAGCACGTGCAAGTGGGTATGGGGAACCTCGAGTCCGGCGATGATGAGCGAGATCCGTTCGGCGTCGAATGCCTGCATCTGGGCGGCGCCGATTTTCCGGGCGACGATGGCGAGGTGTCCGGCGACGTCGTCGGGGAGGTCGACCCAGTGGTCGACCTCGAGTCGAGGGACCACGAGCGTGTGCCCTGGGCAGATGGGTGCGATCGTGAGGAACGCCACACAGGTCTCGTCTCGATAGACGAACCTCCCCGGGAGCTCTCCATCGATGATCTTGGTGAACAACGTGCTCATGGTCAGGGAATCGTAGAGTGCAGGGGATGACTCCGCAGGAGAGCGACGACTCGTCGAATGAGGTGGATCGAATTCTGACGATCCCCAACCTCATCACCTTGATCCGGCTCGCCTGCCTACCTCTCTTCGTCTGGTTGCTCCTCGGTCGGGAGAATCCCCTGGCTGCGGGGGCGCTTCTCGGTGGGCTTGGCGCGACCGACTGGGTGGATGGCTGGTTCGCTCGGCGATTCCATCAGGTGTCGTCGTTCGGAAAAGTGTTCGATCCCGTCGTCGATCGACTCCTGTTCTTCGTCTCGATCGTGGCGATCATCGTTGCGGATGCTGCACCGCTCTGGTTCTGCCTCGCGGTCCTCGTCCGGGAGGTCGCCATTTCAGCAGCGACCCTGGTGCTGGCCTCGCTGGGCGCCCGGCGTATCGACGTCACCTGGATCGGCAAGGCCGCGACGTTCGGTCTGATGTTCGCCTTCCCGGCGTTCCTTTGGGCGACGGCCGACTGGCCGTTGCGCTCCCTTTTCTCGGTGCTCGCATGGATCTGTGCGATCCCTTCCCTCGCCGCGTCGTACTACGCCCTCGCCACCTATGTGCCGCTCGGTCTGGACGCTCTGCGAGAGGGACGGGCGGAGCGGTCGAGGGTCCGAGACGGCGGCGAGCGTCGAGTCTGACGCTTCGGTCGAGGTCGAGGTGATCGGGTAGCGTTCGGCCCATGCAACTGCCTGATGATCTTCGTTACTCCTCCGACCACGAGTGGGTTCGGCTCGAGAACGGGCAACTCCGACTCGGCATCACCGACTACGCGCAGGACGCGCTCGGCGATGTCGTCTACGTCGAGATCCCGGAAGTGGGTTTGCAGGTCGACGCTTCGGGCAAGGTGAGTGAAGTCGAGTCGACCAAGTCGGTCTCCGATATCTACGCGCCGGTGGCGGGGACCGTGGTCGCCGTCAACAGTGCATTGTCCGACTCGCCCGAGCGTCTGAATGATGATCCCTACGGCGACGGTTGGATCTGCGTGATCGAACCGTCCGATGCGAGCGCCGTTGACGCGTTGCTCGATGTCGATGGGTACCGGCGGTTGATCGAAGGTTCGTGATGGCAGCCACTGAGGGTTTCTGCAACAACTGCGGACATCGCAATTCGCTCGGTGCCAACTTCTGTTCGTCGTGTGGCGCCGTGCTCGAGGCACTTGCGCCTGATCACACGACGATCACGTTTCACCCTGTTTCCCCCGGGGATCCGGTCGAGGGCGACGTTGCCGTCGTCGTCGAGGGGATCCCGGCCGATTCGGCGATGCTCGTCGTGCAGCGTGGTTCGAAGGCGGGAAGTCGCTTCGCGCTCGACAAGGACGTGGTGACGGCTGGTCGCCATCCGGATTCCGACATCTTCCTCGACGACATCACCGTGTCGCGACGTCATGCGGAACTTCGTCGTGTCGCCGACGGCACGTGGCTCGCCTGCGACACAGGGTCTCTCAATGGTACGTACCTGAATCGCGAACGAATCGAGACGGCGATTCTCTCGAGCGGAGATGAGCTCCAGATCGGCAAGTTCAAGTTGGTGTTCCTCCTTGGTGGAGTCGAAGCGTGACGCAGGCCCCCACGCACTCATCGATCGGGGAGGTGCTCGCGCTCCTTCAGACCGACTATCCGGACGTCACGATCTCGAAGATCAGATTCCTCGAGAGTCAGGGACTGCTCAATCCGGAGCGCACCCCATCGGGTTACCGGAAGTTCCATGACGAGGACATCGAGCGACTCCGATGGATCCTGACACAGCAGCGAGATCACTTCCTCCCTCTCAAGGTCATCAAGGAACGCCTGGCCGCAGGAGACTTCGCCGACGGCCCTCCGGAAGGTGTTCTGCCCTTCGAACGCTCTGGGGCGGAACGAGTCGCCAGTGATGCGGTCGACGTTGGACTCGGCGCTCCGGTCGTCGACCCATCGGTTCCCTCTGCTTCCGCCGAGAACGGCGCGGAGACGCCGAGCGATCGTGCTCGTCTGGTGTCGAGCCTCATGGAGGGTCCGGCCCCGGCAGAGACGCCCAAACGAGGACGGAA
>CAZMJK010000016.1:0-17160 GCA_964566555.1 uncultured Bifidobacterium sp.
GGCCGTGCGACACCCCCGCCATCCCCCCGGCTGGGGGTGTTTGCGTTTTATGGCGCGGCAGCTGCGCCGGAACCGTCGGCCCGAGGGTCAGCCGAGGCGTTCGGCGAGGAACTCGAGGGTGCGAGCCCACGCCACCGATGAGGTCTCGGCGTGGAACGACGGCCGCTCATCGCAATGGAACCCATGATCGGCATCGGCGTAGCGGATCACTTCGGTGTCGACCGCCGAGGAGGCGGCCGCCACCCGCACCTGCTCGACCTCCTCGATCGGAATGTGTTCGTCGAGGTCGCCATAGAGTCCGAGCCACGGGGTACGAAGTTTCGCTGCGCTCTCGATGCCGGGAGCGAGACCGAATCGACCCTGAGCGAGACCACCGCCGTAGAACGTGATGGCTGCGGCCAGTTCACGACGGGCTGCGGTTTCGAGTGTGACGGTCCCGCCGAGACAGAACCCCATGATCGCCAACGAATCGGATGCGATACCTCGTCGTTCGAGTTCGGCGAACGCTGCGTCGATGTCGGTCTCGATGCTCTCGCGTGTGAGCGTCATGATCACCGGTCCGAGTTTGTCGTAGTCGTTGTAGCCGAACACCTGGTCATCACATCGATGGAACAGCGCCGGCGAAATGGCGAGGTATCCCGCATCGGCGAGTGCCTCACACACTCTCTGAATATGCCCTGTGAGGCCGAATGCTTCCTGCACCACCACCACGCCACCGCGCGGAGTCGACGCCGGAGTGGAGACGATGATGTCCATGGCTCCATCGACGGTGTCGATCCGTGTCGTGACTGTCGAGTGACCACCCATGCGATTCCCCCTCGCGCGACTGCCCCGGTGTCGGTCAGATCGAAACCGACGTTAGATCGTCTCCTAGAACGATGTCGCCGGAAAAATGAGCGGCCGCGAGCGCGCGCCATTCCTCCTCTTGGCCAGGACCGATGCTCGGGACGTAATGGGTCAGGACGAGCGTCTGCACACCCGCTCGCGTTGCGGTCTGCGCCGCCTGTTCGACCGTCGAGTGGTAGTCGAGGATGTCGGTGAACCGCTGCATCGGGACCAACTTCACGATGTCCTCACGCAGAACCGTCTGCACATAGGCCGTGGCTCCGGAACAGAGCTCATCGAGACCGGCGCAGGGAATCCCGTCTCCGCCGAGAACAACCGAGACCCCGTCGTGCTCGAGTCGATACGCAACGGTCGGTTCGACGGGACGATGATCGGTGGCACCGACACGTACGGTGACATCACCGACGGCAAAGCTGTCGCCCGGCGCGACTTCGACCACCGTCACCGCCGGCGGCTCGTTGAGGTCGTCATGGTGTGCGATTCGATACCCGATGTCGAGCGAAAGCATCTCCATCATCTTCGAAACGACGAACTCGATCCCGACCGGCCCGTAGATGGTGATCGGTGCGGCGATGGGCGACATGATCCACCGAGTCGTGATCACGTCGTTGAGATCGGTGAGGTGATCACTGTGGAGGTGCGTCACGAGGACGGCCGAGAGCATCGGTGGCAGCGTCGCCGCACCGGCCATGCGCATGACGACACCACGACCGGCGTCACACAGGAGCAACTGGTCGCCGGCCCGGACCATCGTGGACGGGCCCGCGCGGTGGGGATCGGGAATCGGACTTCCGGTTCCGAGAAGGGTGATGTCCATGGCAATCCTCCGGCACGTCGCGTCACTACTGACAGTAGTTGTGCCGAAACCTCGGTGCACCGGGACCGGATGGCGCCATCGCACCGGGGTGACCGGACCTACCCTCGTGACGTGACCACCGACATCATCGACGATCGGCTCATCGGTGCCCTCCACGTACGGGCGCTCACCCACAGCGGACTCGACCACGACGTCGCCGAGGAGCACACCGTCGTGCAGGCCGGGACCCTCGAGGCCCTCATGAAGGGCGGCTACGACGGCGACACGACGCTGGAAGAAGTTCTGCGGCTCGGTTCGATGGGCATCGGCACCGTCCAGTCACTCGACGGCGAGCTCATCGTGGTCGACGGGACCGCGTGGTCGGCCCTCGCTGACGGCACCGTCCGCCGATTGGACCACTCGGTCATGACCCCGTTCGCGGTGGTGACCCCCTTCGCTCCGACCGCAACACTCCAGGTGACCAGCGCGCTCGACTTCGATGCACTCCATGACGCGCTCGATGAACTCGCGCCCACCGACGCCCCGGTGATCGCGGTGCGCATCGATGGCGACTTCACCGATCTCGTACTCCGCAGCGTCGAACGCCAGTCAAAGCCGTACAAACCATTGCGCGAAGTCGTGGCCCATCAATCGGA
This sequence comes from uncultured Bifidobacterium sp., assembly GCA_964566555.1. Lineage (GTDB taxonomy): Bacteria > Actinomycetota > Acidimicrobiia > Acidimicrobiales > Acidimicrobilacustridaceae > Acidimicrobilacustris. The sequence goes on from CAZMJK010000016.1 coordinate 2,299, forward strand.
ATGGCATGTGAAACGAGCGCGCGGCACCGTTGTCGGATTCCGCTTCCCCGATGCCACCGCCGGCATCGAGGTTCCGGGCCACCACCTGCATTTTCTGTCCGACGATCGAACCCTCGGCGGGCACGTGATGTCGATCGCGCTCGAACGCGGCGAACTCGCCGTCGACCCCTGTCACGATCTGCACGTCGAACTTCCACCGGGAATGGCGCTGGGACAACCCGGCACCGTCGACCGTTCGGAGATCGCCCGGATCGAAGGTGGTTCGGCGGACTGATCAGCGAACGAGGATGTTGCGGAACTGCCAAGGGTCGGACTCGTCGATGTCGTCCACGAAGAGTCCGAGACGGCGAGTGAGCGGTGTCCAGTCGGTGAAGTGACCCTCCACTGGACCGAGGTACGGAACCTGCACCTCGAGGCAGCGGACGTGGTCCATCTCGTCGGTCTCGACGATTCCCTCGTTCGGATTCTCGAGCGCCCACACGACGCCGGCGAGGACGGCCGAGGAGATCTGCAGTCCGGTGGCGGTGTTGTACGGCGCGAGCGCTCGAGCCTCTTCGATCGAGAGTCGTGAACCGAACCAGTAGGCATTGCGATCGTGGCCGTAGAGGAGCACACCGAGTTCGTCGATGCCGTCGACGAGTTCGTCCTCATCGAGCACATGCTTGGTCGACTGCGTACGCCCGCCCGCGCCGAACAACTCGTGGAACGAGAGTACGGCGTCATTGCATGGGTGGTAGGCGTAATGACAGGTGGGGCGGTAGACGAGTTCGCCGTTCTCATCTCGCACGGAATAGAAGTCCGAGATCGAGAGTGATTCGTTGTGCGTCACCAGGAAGCCGTACTGCTCGCCGAGAGTCGGACACCACGTCCGCACCCGGGTTTCGGCTCCAGGAGACTCCAAGTAGATCGCCGGTGCTTCGGGATCGGCGAAGCGTCGAGCGCTCTCGGGCATCCACTTCTCGTGTGTGCCCCATCCGAGCTCCGCAGGTTGGAGGCCTTCGGAGATGAACCCGTCGACCGACCACGTGTTCCAGAACGTGTCGACCGGCTTCGGGTTGGTCACTCGTTGCGTGTCGCGCTCGGCGATGTGGATTCCCTTCACCCCGACGGCCTGCATGTACCGGGACCAACCATCGCGATCGGCCGGGGCGGGAGTGGCCAGCCCGAGTCCCATCTCGTCGTTCAGCCGAACGAGTGCATCCTTCACGAACCACGACACCATGCCCGGGTTGGCGCCACAACACGACACCGCCGTCGTCCCCCCTGGCGATCGACGGCGTTCGGCGACTGCCTGACTGCGCAGGAACTGGTTGGTGCGATCAGCGTTGTCGATCGACTGGTTGTAGTAGAGGCCGGGCCACGGTTCGACCACGGTGTCGATGTAGAGCACGTTCAGTTCACGACACAGTCGCATGATGTCGACCGAACCGGTATCGACAGAGAGGTTGACGCAGAAACCCTGACCATCGCCGTTGATGAGCAGTGGAGTGAGGATCTCCACATAGTTCTCGGGCGTGAGTTCCACCTGTTGGAACGCGATTCCGAACTCATCGGCGAACTGCTTGCGCTCGGCCAACGGATCGAGCGCCACGGCCCGGGACTTGTCGAACGCGATGTGGCGGTCGAGCAGAGGGAGTGTGGCGCGGCCGATCGAACCCATGCCGATCATCACGAGCGGACCGGTGATGGCCCCGAGTTGCGCACCGCCATGGGGCAGTTTCGGATCAGTCATTTCGGGCACCTCGCTTGGGGATCGACAAACGTGAAGGGGAGAACCTAGTGGTTCGAGAGAACACCGAAACAACTTCGAGATGAACGGTCTGCGAGACTTCCGCCGTGATCGAACTCCTTCCCGACGACCAGGTTCGCGAGGCGTACCGGCGTACCTGTCAGTCCGTCCTCGACCTTCTGGCGGCGACGCCCGAATCGTCGTCGTCCCTCATCGTTCCGGCCTGTCCCGATTGGACGGTGCAACAGACCGTGGCCCATCTCATCGGCGTTCCGGAAGATCTCATGGCGGGCCGCACCGATGGCATCACGTCCGACGAATGGACAAATGCGCAGGTCCAGCGCCACGCCGGCGAGACTCTGGCGCAACTGCGAGACACACTCGCAACGACGGCGGCGAGGTTCGAAGAGCGCTTGGCCGTGATTCCGGCTCCGGCCAATTCGCAACTGGTGATGGACGCGCTCACCCACGAGATTGATCTTCGCGAGGCGTTGGGCCTCGAGTACGAGGAGTCGTCACTCGCACTTTCGGTGGCACGGGCGTGGCTGGTCGACCTCATCGCCCGACGAGACCCACCGACCGCCGACCGTTGTCTCGAGTGCGACTGCTCCGATCTCGACCTGGTTCGCGCGCTCTCCGGTCGCCGTTCGTCCGGACAGATTGACGCGCTCGGACTGCCCGGCGCGCAGATCGTCGCAGCACTCGCCGGCACCCCTCTTCGACCCCCGAACTAGAAACAGGCCATCTCTCCCTATCGTCGAGGTTTGTAGAGGCCGATACTCCCAGTTCGCCGGACCACGAACGAGAAACGAATTCGGTATCAATCCGATACCATTCGAGGATGGCGATGACACTTCGGCTCACCGATGACGAGCAGCAGGCTCTGCAGGCACAAGCAAAGGCGGACGGGATCTCAATGCAGGAAGCTGCCCGACAAGCGATCCGCGACTACGTCGTGCGCCGTTCACACGAGACCGCGGTCTCCGATGCCGCCGATCGAATCATGAGTGCTCACGCCGAGGCATTGCGTCGTCTCGGCGAATGAACGCGCCCATCGTCTACCTCGATCTCGCTGATGTTCTTGCCCTCGCCGCCAAATTGCTGGGCGATCCACCGCCAGTACGCGATGTCGGGCTTCTCGAATCCGCGGTTGCGCGACCTCGCACAGTGGTCTTCGGAGTCGCGGCCTATGAGTCGCTATGGGACAAGGCTGCTGCGCTCTTGCAATCGATCGTGAACAATCACGCACTCGTCGATGGAAACAAGCGACTCGGGTGGCTTTGCACCGCCGTTTTCCTCGAACTGAACGGTGTTTCGATCTCACGAGCATCGAACAATGCCGTCTACGACATCGTTCTCGCTGTTGCCAGCAGCTCACTCGATCTTCAGGAAATCTCACGCATGCTTGAGAGACTTCTCCCTGGGTAGGCGCTCCATCTCGGATCAGTCCTGTGCGAGGATCAGTCTCTACGGGGAGGTTGTATGGACGGTCAGGAAATGCTCGAGCGATCGGCGCGCTGGATCACCGGCGAGGAAGCGCTTGCCATGAACGGACTCTTCAGTGAAGACACCGGTGGCGCGGCAGTCGTTACCGACGGCGTCGCACTTATTGAAGCGTTCAGCAACATCGTTGCGTTCGAAACCGAAGAAGGAATCGTCCTCTTCGATGTTTCGCATCACTTGTCGGCACCAAAAGCGATCACCGAACTTCGTACTTGGTCGAACGCACCGGTGCACACCGCGGTGTACACCCATGGACATGTCGACCATGTCACCGGTGCGCAGGCATTCGATGCCGACGCCGTCGCGCGAGGCGACCGACCGATCCGTTATGTCGGCCATGAAGCCATCCCCGAGCGATTCGACCGTTACCAACTGACCAATGGCTACAACGGTTGGATCAACATGCGACAGTTCCGTCTGCCCGAGCCCGCATGGCCGAGCGAGTTCGTCTACCCCGACGTCACGTACCGCACCGAGTCCCACCTCGACATCGGAGGTCTCGGATTCGAGCTCCGCCACGCGCGTGGCGAAACCGATGACCACACGTGGGCATGGATCCCCGACAAACGCGCCATCTGTGTGGGAGACCTGTTCATCTGGCAGTTCCCGAATGCGGGGAACCCCCAGAAAGTGCAGCGATTCGCATGGGACTGGGCCGTCTCACTCCGAGCGATGAGTGAGCTGCGACCCGAACTCCTTCTTCCCGCTCACGGTCCCGCCATCGGCGGAGAGGCCCTCGTCGCCGAAGTTCTACAGAACACCGCAGCGGCACTGGAATCCCTGCACGAGCAGACTCTCCGACTGATGAACTCCGGCGCTCGCCTCGATGAGGTGATCCACACCGTTCGCCTCCCTCGCGAACTCGCCGAACTTCCGTACCTGCGGCCCACCTACGACGAACCCGAATTCGTGGTGCGCAATCTGTGGCGGATGTACGGCGGTTGGTACGACGGGAACCCCGCCCATCTCAAACCGGCCCCCGATGTCGAACTGGCGCTGGAGACCGCCTACCTCGCCGGAGGAGTCGAGGTGCTCTCCGATCGCGCTGAGCAACTGGCTCAAGATGGTCAACTTCGCTTGGCTTGCCATCTCGCCGAGATGGCAGTGCTGGCCGAGCCCGAATCACAGCGATGCCACCAGGTGCGCGCCGCGGTGTACGACGCCCGGCGCAAAGCCGAGACGTCGTACATGGCGAGTGGCATCTTCAGGTCAGCTGCACTCGATTCTCGAGTGAAACTGACCGAGCACTAGCGCTCAGTTGCCCTTCTTGACGACGACACCGGCGAGGTCGCCGGCGTCGCGCCAGGCAATGAGATGGTCGGCGTATTCCTCGACGCTGCCCATGAACGATGCAGCACGGGCGGCCTTCATGTCGCCTTCCTGCTGTTCACGGTTGAGGTAGCCAGGAGTGCACGACGCGTTGTACATGCCGACGCCCATGACCTTGCTCATCAAGACGTTGAACCAGTCCTCTTCGGCTTCAGCCGACGGCTCGATCTGGGTGATGCCCTCGTCGAGACACATCCGGATGATGGCGGCACAGTGCTTCGAGGTCTCGGTGAGGTAGTGCACGAAGTTGGTTCCGAAGCCACCCTGCACCGTGCTGATCATCAGCAGATTGGGGAAGTCACGGGTCATCACGCCGTGAAGGCTGTGGGGACCTTCACCCCAAGATTCGGTCATCGGAACACCGTTGCGCCCCTTGGGAACGAATCCGAGGCGGTCGTAGGTGGCGGCAACGTCGAAGCCCGAGGCGTAGATGAGGAGATCGACGGGGTACTCGACGCCATCGACCACCGGTCCGTTCTCGGTGATGCGCTCAACACCCTTGCCGTTGGTATCGATCAGGTGAACATTCGGTCGATTGAAGGCGGGCAGGTACTCGTCGTGGAAACACGGACGCTTGCAGCGAACGCCATACCACGGCTTCAACTTCTCGGCCGTCTCCGGGTCATCGATGATGTCCTCGATGCGTTGACGGACACCTTCCATGATCTCGAAGTCGATGCGCTCGAGTTCGGCCGCTTCTTCGGGATCCTCGGTGTACTTGGTGGTATCGGTCCACATGACCTTCGTCCACTCATCCGCGACCATGTTCTCCTCAGGCTGCTGACCGCAGACGGCGCGGGTGAAGTTCTTGATGCGCTCGTCTTGCCAACCGGGCTTCAGGCTCTTGAACCATTCGACATCGGTCGGAGCCTGACCGCGATAGCCGACGAACGCAGGCGTGCGCTGGAACACGAACAGTTCGTCGGCCGCTTCAGCCACGCGCGGAACAACCTGCACCGCCGTCGCACCGGTACCGATGATGCCGACGCGCTTTCCCTTCAACTTGTCCATGAGCTCCGAAGGACTGCCGCCGGTGTAGGAGTAATCCCAGCGACTCGTGTGAAAGGCCTTGCCCTTGAACGTCTCGATACCGGGGATACCGGGAAGTTTCGCTTTATGGAGCACACCACCAGCTACCACGATGAACTTCGTCGAGAGCACATCGTCACGAGTGGTGGTGACGGTCCAACGCTCGGTCGCCTCGTTCCAAACCATGTCGCGGATTTCAGTCTGGAAGAGCGCGTTCTCGTACATGTTGAATCGACGCCCCAACTGCTGGCAGTAGGCGAAGATCTCCGGAGCGAGCGCATAGCGGTTCGTCGGCATGAAGCCGGTGTCCTCGAGCATGGGGAGATAGACGTACGACTCGACGTCACACATCGCACCCGGATAGCGGTTCCAGTACCACGTACCGCCGAAGTCGCCACCCTTCTCGATGATGCGGAAGTTGTCGACACCGAGTTTGCGCAGGTTGGCTGCTTCGAGCATGCCGCCGAAACCACCGCCCACGATCACGACATCGACATCAGCGATCTCCGGATCACGGGTGAAGCCTGGTTCGACGTAGGGATCGCGATCGAATTCCGCATACATCCCCGCCAGCGCCGAGTACTGCGCCGTGCCGTCGGACCGGAGTCGCTTCTCGCGCTCTTCGGCGTACTTCCGACGGGCCTCTTCGATGCTTGATGACATGGTGCGGGATCCTTCTGGGTCGGCGGAATCGTTGGTTCCGACTGCGATGCAGCACACAGTATGCGATCGACTGTTGACTGGATCAACTGACCTTGGTCACAACGCTCTCGGGCCGGATGCCACCATCCGGCGAGGGCTCCGACAGTGATGGGCGCCCCCGCTACATTCACCCGTCGTGTCCGATCTCAGGTTCCGATTCGCCACCACCGACGACATCCCGGCCGTGGTCGATCTCGTGCAGTCGGCCTACCGGGGTGAGCGAAGTCGAGCGGGGTGGACCACCGAAGCCGACCTCATCAGCGGGCAGAGAGTGGATGCCACCATGCTCGCCGAGTTCCTCGACGAACCAGCCGGCCAACTCCTGGTGGTCGAGACCGATCGTGTCGTGGGCTGTTGCGAACTGACGCGGCACAACTCCCACGACGACACCGCCTACTTCGGGATGTTCGCCGTCGATCCGACCCAGCAATCACGCGGCATCGGACGCTCACTGATGGACCATGCCGAGACCATCGCCGTTGTCGATCTCAAGGCGATCGCCTTGGAACTGGTCACGCTTCACGTCCGCGACGACGTGATCGCCATGTACGAACGCCGCGGCTTCGTTCGCACCGGCGCAACCTATCCATTCCCCTATGGTGACGAACGGTACGGAACACCGCAGCGAGACGATCTCTACCTCATCGAGATGCGCAAGGAACTGCGGCCTGTGCGCCCCTAGCGTTCGCCACAGGGCCGCTCGGCGGTTTCCTTCGAGAGCAGTCGACCCACTTTGCGATAAGACGACCGGAACGCCTCGTAGACCCCGGGGTTGCCGGCGACGCCTTCGGGTAGGCCCTCTTGGACGACGGTGATGAGGGTGCCACCCTCCTCCTCATCGAAGGTCCACGTGGAACGAAAGGAGCCTTCGATTCCCGCAACATCTTCGCCGCCAACGAATCGATGGGGAGGATCGACTTCGAGCAAAGTTCCGCGGTTCGGATTCTCGATTCCGGTCTCATCGAACACCATCGTGCATTCGAATCGACCACCCACATGCGGTTCGATGATCACCGACTCGCGTGGAATCGACAGGCCTTCGGGCGAAAAGAACTGGCAGAAGAGTTCCGGGGTGAAATAGGCGTTCCAGACTTCTTCCGGAGTTGCGGCGATCCAATGACGAACGATGAGTGGTTGCGACATTTCCTCAGTTAATCATCGACCGTTCCGCGGCGCACGCCTCCGAATTAGGTTGATGCGGTCGAACTCGAGGAGGAAGTAATGACCGACATGGACGATTTCAATCAACGGATCATGGACGAGTTCCGAGCCAACGGGGGGAACGTCGGTGGGGATTTCACCGGTGTTCCGATGGTGATCGTGCATCACACCGGCGCCAAGACCGGCACCGTGCGCCATGCCCCTCTCTGCTACCTACCCAACGGCGACGACGTCGTCATCTTCGCGTCGATGGGGGGCGCACCCAACAACCCTGCGTGGTACCACAACCTCATCGCGAATCCCGAGACGGTGATCGAGCTGGGCTCCGAAACCGTTCCCGTTCGCGTTCGTGAGGCGACAGGAGTTGAGCGAGATGAGTTGTTCGAGCGACAAAAGAAGGCGATGCCGCCATTCGCCGACTACGAGGCTCGAACGACGCGAGTTATTCCGGTGCTGGTGCTTGAACGACGCTGAGGCAACGTCGAGTGACGTACGGACTCGGAAGTGGAACGACACCGCTCTCGTAACAGCACTACTCCCATCTGTCGCTGCTGATCCCACAACGGCAATCGAACCGGCCGTCATCAGTCCCGCTCAACCCGATGTCGTCCGCCGCTCGGCGTCCACCATTCGATGATCAATTTCGTCGCCGCTTCATCGAGTTGCACAAGGACAACCTCTTTCATGTCAGCTGCGAACATCTCACCCGGGGGTGCACCTTCAACCGTGATCGCTCCATCCGAGATCGCTCTGCCCGCGATCTTCGCCTCACCTGGCCATGCCCCCTCGTCGCCCCGGACTGGATCAACGGTTGCACTGTGGAGCGCAAAGCGCGGATCCCTTTGAAGGTCTGCAAGTTTTCGAGAGCCCGCCATCGAACCGAACGTCAGCCGGCCGTCTACGAACTCGCATTCGATTCCAGAGATTCTCGGCGCACCGTCGGCCCGCAATGTCGCAATCGTCTTGTGACGTCGAGATGCGAACAACTCCTTGACTCGGTCCGCCATTTCTGGTTCATCGGCTTCGAAGTCACTCCAGGAGGCCATGGCACGGACGATAACCGTGTCGGTCGAAGCGGCTGAGGTTCTGGCTCGCCTCTGCTCGAGTCGATCCGATCGATCGATCAATCAGAACGACGAGATCAGTTTCCACGCTCACCGTCGAGGGGCGACGGGAGTGGCGACACCTCTCTCTCCCCTGATCTACCGCCGCATTGTCATCCGATTGGTGATTCGCATGTTCTTCGGATTGAGCAGTACTTGAGGATTGAGGAAGAGGGACTCCTCGACGAAATTGCCAACCTCGCCCGATGACGACACTGACGACATCCTCTTCTTCACCACTTCCGTGACCGACTTCCGAGCGGCGCCGCCTCCATCCACACCGAATTCCGCAGCCGAATAGGGCTTGCAGAGCGAAGCGCGGTTCATCATGGGCTTCTTGGCGAGCGATGCAACAGACGGATCGATTTCACCCATCTTGAAGAGGTCGTAGACCATCCTGTCCTCGGTTTGCGGCCAGGACTTGTTCGTGGCCTTGACGAACTTGAGCTTGCCAGCAATCCCACCGACGGCGACGCCGGCGAGCACTCCGGCAAGGATGCTGGCTGCGCCCATCATCGGGTCTCCGCCCGTGAACGCCTGAACCATCATGTTGGTCACCCCAAGAACCGAACCGACGATGGCGCCGATGCCCATGCCCATCTTGGCGCCCATCTTGGCGCCGACGAACAGGGACACGACGGCGGAGGCGACGGCGACGAGTCCGAGTCCGATCCAGTCGCGTTCTTGCGGGGCGTTGCCACTGGGGTCGGAGAACGATGTGGGGTCTTGGTTCGCGAAGTCGTAACTATTGGCCGATCCTCCGACAACGGGGTCGACCTGGATGAACCGGCCGAGGGCGGGAACGTACACGCGGGAGCCCATCGCCACGACCGGCAGTGTCAGGGCAAGAGTCTCGTTGGCCTCGGTGGCTCGCCATGTCAGGTCGGGGCGATCGGCGTCGACGCCGCTAGCCCCAGCGAGGCGTTCACCGAACGGAGTGAACACGCTGATCTCACCGACACGGTTGCCAGCGTCGTCAAGAGTGATGAACTGGTCGCCGGTGATGGCAGTGAAGTCCCACGTTGCCGGTGCGCCGATCGGACGACTGAACTGCACGCCGCCGGGCAGGGGGATCTGGAAGAGGGTCGGGCGTGCTGCGTCGTCAAGGATGAACCCGCCGGAACCGAATCGGATGGTGGTGGTACCGTTCGCGTCAGTGGTGGTCTTGGCCAGCACCGCGCCGGTGACCGAGCGTTGGTAGGCGACGGTAGTGGTGCCGTCGGTGGCCGATACCAGGAGGTCGGCAGCGTCGTAGGCGAATCGGTCGGTACCGACCTGGGTGGCGTTCCCGCGCTGGTCGTAGGTGATCGGACCGACGATCGCCGGGTCGGTGGTGGCAACCAGACGATCGGCGGAGTCGTAGGTCGAAGTAGAGGTGATCGGTGCGCCGCCACCGACGCCGACCGTTTGGGTAATGCGATTGGAGTTGGCGTCGTAGCCGTAGGTCCAGGAACGGCTCTCGGTCACCAGTCCGGCCGACACCGACATCGCCGACAGGCGGCCGCTGGTGTCATGGGAGAAGTCAAACGTCGACGTCCGACCCTCGCCGGTGAGGGTCGCCGACGATCGCACCCCGGCGGCCGACACGGCAATCGACGACGTATAACTCCGGCCTCCCGTCGTCGTCGCTAGGGCGATCGGTCGGTCCTGGTTGTCATACGTGAGGTTCGACACCGCTCCATTTCCATACGTGACCGTGGCGGGCAAGCCGATTCCGTCATAGGAAGTGGTGGAAAGAACCCGACCATCGACGGCCACGGAGATCGGACGGGCGAACTCGTCGTAGGAGTAGGTGGCCACCACCGGTGGTGCTCCCGGCGGCGTGGAGGTCACCGAGGACACGGCCCCGGTGCGGGTGTCATACGTCGTGAGTGAGACGATCCCGTACCGATCGACCGAGCGGACGGTGCGACCGGCGAGGTCAACCTCGGTGGTCGATGTCGTGACCGTGTCGCCCTGAGTCTCGGTCAGTGACGTCACCAACGGATTGCCGTCGACGGCGTAGTCGATGGTCAACTTCGACACCGAACCCATTCCGAGGGCCTCGACCGTCACCAGTCGACCCGCCCGGTCGTAGGTCAGACACTGTGTGGCGCCACCACCGGACAGGCGGTTGGCAGCCACCGCACCCGATGCCGTGTACCACTGCTGGGCCGACGGACCATCACCCCCCTCGGGACCGGGAGTGATCGACTCCTTCGACGCACCGCCCTGAACCGCCCCCTTGCTCCCCGGGCACGGCGCAGCGGCAGACTCCTTGTCACCCCACCACGTCTGGCGCACCGCATTCCCCGCCGGAAGCGTCGAAGCCGTCGGGCGATTCCACCCCGACCCCTCGTAGGAGAGCCGGACCAACGAACCACCCGAGGAGGTCCGCGAGGTGACGATGCCCTTGGCCGGGTTGGCATAGGCGCTGCGCGAGATGTTTTCGTTGTTGGACCGCTCGGCGGTGGGGTCGACGACCTTCGTCTCGGTGGCGAATCCGTACTGCGGGCGCAGACGGTCGGTGGGAATCGACTGCGAGACCCCACCGGTGTCGGGGCCCGACCACGTCAGGTCCATCGACGTCACCGGCGAGTCGGTCGTCACCTCGACCTGAATCGACACCGCGCCGGCGGGCAGATTGAGCGCCCGACAACCGCCGTCCTCACAGGCGGTGTTGGCGATTCGCAGGCGGGCCGTGGAATTGTTCGACGCAAACGCGTAGGTCCCGGCGGTGTCGATCGTCAACGAGCCCGTCATCATCGCCGACCAGCCCCCCGACCGATTGCCGGCCGGCGAGGTGTCCCAATTCACGGTGAGTGACGACAAGAGTTCGCCGTCACGAGTGGGACCAAGTTCCTGAACTGCGTCCGGACCGCGGTTGGTGGCCGACGGCCAATAGATCACGTCGAGTCCGCGCATGGGCACACCCTCGGACGACGCGGCATAGGACTCGTCATATTCGTGCATCGTCGTCTGCGAGCTGGCGAGATCACGTGACGGACCGCGGGTCTGCACCAAGTTCCCGGCGGCAAATGTGTTGACCGTGACCCGACCGGTCATATCCACCGACCGCAGCAGGTTGCCCGTGGCAAGATCCCATGTGTTGGTCGAGGTCCGACCGGTCACGTCGGTGACCGCGAGGGGGAAGAACGTGGTGCCATCGACGACCACTGATGTCACCGTCCGACCCAAACATGAATCGGAGACCTGTGTCAGCGTGCCCTCGGTCTGGAACGAACGAGAACAGCGTTTCGCACCGGGAGCCGGCGCAGCATCGGTAGCCCGCTCCACCCGACCGTCGGGCGAATAGACGACCTCGACCCAGAACTGGGAGTCGTCGGATGCCACCACGTCTGATGCCGCCGCAACTGCCACCAACGGCGAACGCGTGCGGGCGATGCGTCCTGCTGCGTCGTAGGCAACGTCGGACACCTGAGCACCGTCACCAGCCGCCTCGGGGAAATTGATCAATCGACCGATGCTGGCGCCACCGGGCGCGTCCACATACATGAATGCGCTCGTTGAGCCGTCCCAGAACTTCACCCGGCACAACATCCCCTCCGGGGCGGCGACGAAACCACTGACAGGGGCCAGACACGACCCACCGCCGTAGACCAACTCCACCGATCGGCCCGACACCGGATCGGTGATCGACCGCAACAGACCACCACGCCATTCCTGCTGCAGCATCGGCGCGCCATCGGCCGACACGCCGGCGAGGTTTGCGATGCCGTCACCGTTGTCATCAACGAACCTGGTCGTCGACGCTTTGGACGTGACCGACCACGACCCGTCAGCGTTCTCGATCAACACCGGGGCGAGACCGCTGGCGTCAAGACCATCTCCGGCCATCCTCACCGGATTCCACCCTCCACCCGCGCCGCGGCGGTAGCTCGACACCTGACCGTTCTTCGAGATGAGCCCCACGCTTCCGTCGGGGCGGGTCACCACCGATTCGTAGGGAGTGCCACTCGACGAGGTCAGCACCCATCCGGCTGGCACACCCGGCGAGGGACGGTTCGACCCCTGAAACTGCAACGTGATCCCCACCGGACCACCCAACGAACTCATCGACTGCGACGACCAGGAGTACGACGCCTCACCCGACGACAACGCCACCTGGACGTTGCCGGCCGAGTCGGTCAATTGCACATCGCGCAACTGCACATCAACCGTGAACGACCCACCCACCGGCGTTTGGCCCGGACTCTCGGCCACCCACGTATAGACGTTGCCGTTCTGCAGCAACCCGGCGGGGATCCGAGCCGACGCTCCCGACTCGGCGTACGTACGCGTGCCGAATGATGACGTGCCGTCGGAAAGGTCCGACACCTTGAACGTCCATGCTCCCGACGCACCCGGGACAACCAATGACGGCACCGTCGAGCTCGACACCCACGACGACGGCGTCACTTCCGACCGGAACCACGTCGGGACCCGCTCACCTCCACCGGCGGCGGACGGCAGAGCGGGGAGGTCGACAGGGTTCCCGGCACCACCACTCGCCCCGCGTCGGATCGTCGGCTCGCTTGAGCAGGCGGTGGCCAGCAACGCGAGCGAGACCAGTACGGCGATCACGGTGACGAAGGAGCGACGGTGCTGAGACATCAGGATGGACCTCAAAACGGTTCGGACACCACGGCGACCACGTCGCACTTGAGCGTCAACAATGTAGACCTCCGGCCACCACCTGCACAGGCAGCGACCGAAGGACACAGCGCATGACCAAGCAGACGGCGGTCCGACGTCCCGATGAACTCGCCGACGAGGTCGGCGCACAACAAGCCACCGAGTGGATCGAACGTCGCGCCCAAGAAACCGGGTTCGCCATCAGTCTTCGAGGCTGAAGCGGTGGACGTTCGTATTCATTTCGTCATCAGAAATCAGAATCCTCTGTCGAGTTACCTCCTCCATCCTTGATCTCCTGAAGTCGACTCGTGCCCGAACCTTCACGTGACTCCCATGTCCACGTCTCGTCGAGCATCAGGAGTCCGTCATCGCCTCGGCTCAAAGTGCTCTCGCCCCGACAGGGCTCAGGCGTCGACGAGCGGCGTGATGGCATCGAGATCCGCTCCGATCTCGTCACGCTCGATCTCGAGGTCATAGCGAGACTGGAGATTGAGCCAGAACCGTTCACTCGTGCCGAAGTACCGAGCAAGCCGCAGCGCGGTGTCGGCGGTGATGCGGCGCTTGCCATGCACGATCTCGTTGATCCGTCGTGGAGGCACCGAGATCGAGACGGCCAGATGGTGTTGCGTGACCCCGAGGGGAACGAGGAAGTCCTCGTAGAGGACCTCTCCGGGATGAATGGGTTCAATCGTCTTCGTCATCTCGACACCTCTCAGTGGTAGTCCGTGATGGACACATCTTCGGGTCCTGCCTTCGTCCAACGGAAGCAGATCCGCCATTGGTCGTTCACCCGGATCGAGTGCTGTCCCGATCTGTTCCCGCCGAGTTTCTCGAGCCGATTGCCGGGCGGCACCCGCAGATCGGAGAGCGACTCGGCAGCGTCGAGGATCACCAACTTCCGCAGAGCAACTCGCTGGAGATCCGAATGGAACTTCCGCACTCGCTCCCGATGCCAGACCCGTTCGGTGTCCTTGTCAGAGAACGACTGCAACATCGGACAAGTATAACGCCGAGCGTTATGAACGCAAGGCGTTATGCCTCGTCTCAGACCATCCGAGAAGGAGCAGCTCGTCAGCCTTCGAGGCTGAAGCGGTACACATTTGTCTACATTTTCTGATTAGAAACGAATCGATCCGCTATCGAGGTCGGTAGACGTCGGATCGATGCTCGATCCGGAGGACGACGATGAACTGCTCGTCATCATCGATCTCATAGATGACGCGATAGGCGCCGCGCCGGGCCGACCAGAGTCCAGCGAGTTCACGCTGGAGGGGATGTCCGACCCGGTGGGGGTTCTCGCAGAGAGGTCCGACCAGGAACTCGACGACTGCAGCGGCCATGCGATCCGGAAGTCGCGCGAGCTGTCGTTCCGCAGACGCCGCGACTCGCAGGGTCCACGCTTCGTCGGTCACTCGCCGAGGTAACGGGCGCGTAACTCGTCAGCGGAGACGACACGCCCGGCCCGCACTTCGAGGCGAGCCTCTTCGATCTCGGCCATCGCCGACGGATCCGACAGGAGCTCGAGCGTGTCCTCGAGAGCTTCCAGCTCCTCGGCGCTCATCAGCACCGCGGCCGGACGACCGTTGCGTGTGACCGTGATGCGTTCGTGCTGCTGCTCGACGCGATCGACCATCTAGGAGAACTTGGCCTTGACCTCGGCGAGCGGGAGCACATCGGACATGACCAGAATCA
>CAZMJK010000017.1:0-13195 GCA_964566555.1 uncultured Bifidobacterium sp.
GACGCTGTCGAAATGGTGGGCGGTGATCGTGGGCCACGGTCCGTTGCCCTTGATGAGTCCGAGAATCCGCTCGTACTGATCGTCCGAATACACGTTCTCGACCACTCGTGGCGGTGCGACGGGCTGCAGCGCCCGTGCGATCACATCGTCGGCAACGGTCATGACGTCATCCCCTGCGTGTCATTCGGTCACATGCTGACCGAGGAATATAACGATGGTATCTTCTGGAGATCCAAGGAGGGGGAAATGATCCAAAACGCGGAAGTCCAACAACTGCTTGGCCATTGGTGGTTCGCCTATGACAACGCGATCTACGACGAGTGGCCCCAGTTCTTCACTGCTGATGCGCATTTCGTCTGTCGAACCGATACCGGCGCAACCGCGTTCGAGGAATTCGTGAACGCTGATGTTCGTGGTCGGGACGATGTGCTGGCGTGGCAGACCCAACATCGTCAAGGGAGCCCTTCGCCGCTGCGACATGGCGGGGAGAACATCCACATCAGCGCCGAGCGAGGCGATGAGGTCGAGTTCCGTTCGTACATCCGCGTTTCTCAGATCGTGGACGGCTCGCCGTCGAATCTCTCGACCGCCATCGTCGAAGGCACGATGCGACGTGAGGATGGGCAGTTGCGGATTTCGGCGATGACGGTCATTCTCGATACCGCGGATTCCACCGTGTTGGGCGAAGGAAAGGCCTACTGGCGATGAGCACGCAACAATTGTTCGACCTTTCGGGGAAGGTCGCGATCGTGACCGGTTCGACGAAAGGGATCGGCAGGGCGATGGTGCAAGGTCTTGCGGAGGCGGGAGCCAACGTCGTCGTGAGTTCACGCAAACAGGAACTGTGCGACCAAGTGGCGAAGGAAGTGACCGAGAGCACCGGTGCCGAGGCCTTCGGGCTGGCCTGCCATGTGGGGGACTGGGACGGAATTCCAGGATTCGTCTCCGCGGTGGTCGAGCGATTCGGGACCATCGACGTTCTCGTCAACAACGCCGGAATCAACCCGGCCCCGACGACGGTTTCGGACATGAACCTCGACTATTGGCGCAAGCTGTTCAACGTCAATCTCGAAGGTCCGCTGCGAATGGCGCAGCAAGTTGCTCCGATCATGCGCGAGAACGGCGGCGGATCGATCATCAATATCGTGACGATGGCCGCCTACTCGGGCGGTCCCAATGTCTGCGCCTACGGTTCATCGAAAGCCGGCCTCATCAATCTCACGAAGTCGATGGCTCAGGAATGGGCCCCTTGGAACATCCGCGTGAACGCGCTCTGTCCGGGCCCCTTCATGACCGAAATGGTTGCTGGTGCGGAACGAGTTCGTGAAGGTTTCATCGACATGATCGCCAATGGGACGCTCATGAAGCGTGTCGCCGATGCCAATGAGATCATCGGTCCGGTTCTCTATCTGGCGAGCGACGCATCGTCGTATGTCACCGGCGATGAGATCTCGGTCTCCGGCGGGATGCAGAAGTAGGAACGGCGTTCAATAGCCGCTTGGAGCGGTCTCGAGTTCTGCTTCGTGGGGTGGGGGCTCGTGATGGAGCGGTTCGAGCGCGCTCGTATCCTCCAGCCAGAGCAACGCGTCGTAGCGGCGACCCATCACCGTCGGCACGTAGTTCCCGAACTCCTGATTGGGGCGGTACACCACTCCGATGGCCCGATGTCCCCGATGGGCGCGTAGCCAAGGCCCCGATCGATCGTCGCCGAATTCCAGGATCGCCGGGTAGCCCAGCGCACGGTGGAGGAGGTCCTCGTGGCTGCCGCGGATCGCTCGCGGAACGGGGAGGACGCGCTCGCCGGATCCCCATTGCGGTGCCGCGACGACAGTCCCTCGGTGGCCCGCGAATCCGACGAGGGCCACGTTGTCACTTCCATGGCGTTGTCGAGCGATCTCGCCGAGATTGATCATTCCTGCGTGGTGCATGTCGGTGGCGCGCGCATCACCGACATGCGTGTTGTGGGCCCACACGACCGCTCGTGCGTGATGGCCATGGTGAACTCGCAGGCGTTCGAGGGTGGACGCCATGTGGTGATCACGGAGATTCCACGAGTCGGCGTCGGACCTCACCATCGCTCGGTAGTAGCGCTCGGCTCCTGCGACGACCTCGGCGTTCTGCGTCGCAGCGAAGGCGTCGTCGTCTCGACTTTGCGAAAGTGTTGCCTCGCGGACGGCAGTGAGGAGGCGTACGACCTCGTCGACACAGTGATGAGGAACGAGGCCACGGGTGGCGCGGGCGTAGCGATGGGGGTCCTCGTGGAACGGAGCGAAACACTTCCACGCATCGAGCGCAGCGTCTCGGAACTCGGGAGCATTGGCGTCGAGCCATTCGAACACCGCTCTCAACGAATCCCAGAGCGAGTAGATGTCAAGGCCGTAGAACCCGACGCGTTCGGTGACGTTTCTCGATCGGTTGTACACGCGTAGCCAATCGAGGAAGTCGGCGACCTCCTCGTTGGCCCACATCCATGTCGGCCAACGTTGGAACTCGGCGAGAAGATGTCGTGCGTCGAGATCGGGTTGACTCGATCCCCGCAGCCATTGGTTGATTCGCCAGCAGTCGGGCCAATCCCCCTCGACACCGATGAAGGAGATGTTTCCGGATTCAATCAACTTCCGCGTGATCTCGGATCGCCACGAGTAGTACTCGTGGGTGCCGTGTGAGGCTTCGCCCAAGCAGACCAACGATCGCGAGCGAAGAGCGTCGACGAGAGGATCGAGGTCGCTTGCCACCCGTAACGGTCGCGCGAGTCGGCGAATCTCGATGAATTCGTCGGCCGCGCTGATGACCGTCATCGGGTCCGTCCCGAACCGGTCGCAGGAGCTCGTCGATCGCTGGTCATGTGGTCGACGAACCACCTGCTCGCCTCGTTCGCAACGACGCGCAGCGCACCCGGCTCCTCGAAGAGGTGGGTGGCTCCCGGCACGATCGTCAACTGGTGTTCGCATTGGAGTTGCGCTGCTGCCCCTTCATTGAGGGTGACGACGACGCCGTCGTCGCCGCCGACGAGGAGCAGGGTGGGAGTGCGTACGAGCCCGAGCCGACCGTTGGCGAGATCGGGTCGACCACCGCGTGACACGATGGCAGCGATATCGGCCGACGGCAGAGTGGTGGCGACCAGGGCCGCCGCTCCACCTGTGCTGGCCCCGAAATAGCCGATGGGGAGGCTCGCGAACTGTGGCTGCGATCGGATCCAGTCGGTTGCGCCATGGAGTCGGCGAGCGAGAAGCGCGATATCGAACACGTTCGCTCGATCGAACTCCTCCTCCCGGGTCAGGAGGTCGAAGAGCAGCGTGGCGAGTCGGGCGTGGTGGAGTTCCTCGGCGACATAGCTGTTGCGTGGACTGTGGCGGCTCGATCCGCTGCCGTGGGCGAAGAGCACGACGCCGATGGGATCTTCCGGCACCGAAAGTCGACCGGGAAGTGTTCGACCGCCCACCGGAATGTGGACGTCCTGATGCCACTCGGCGGGGTCGAAGGCCGACCATGCCGCTTGTGGTGGTGGCTGTGAAACTGCGCGAGCACGATCGAGCAGGTCGATGACGTTCTCGTCACTGACGGGTTCGAAGTGTTGATAGTGGGCGCCCACCGCATCGAATCGCACCGGAGTCTCGACCGAGATGAATTCGTCGGCGTACTTCTTCAGGTGGGCCTCACCGTCGACGGGAGCCACGGGAACCGCGACAACGACGTACTTGGCCCCGTGAGCCCTCGCCACTTCGCATGCGGCGATCGCGGTGGCGCCTGTTGCCAGACCGTCGTCGACGATGAGTGCGACGTTGTCGTTGAGGTCGACTCTCGGGCGTTCACCGCGAAAGAGTTGCGTGTTGTTCTCGAGACGAATCCGTTCCTTCATCTCCACTTCGAGGAACTCCGCCGGAGTCACACCGGCAAGGCGGATGACGTCCTCGTTCACCGTGCAGACGCCCTCTTCGCCGATCGCCCCCATCGCCAGTTCGGGTTGGTTCGGCACCCCGAGTTTGCGTACGAGGATGACATCGAGCGGAGCCTCAAGTTGTCGTGCGACCTGTGCTGCAACAGGAACACCGCCGCGAGGCAGGCCCAGGACGACGACGTTGTTCACTGCAAAGTTTCCCAGCCGATGCGCGAGCTGCCGCCCTGCGTCATCGCGGTCGATGAATGACATGTTGTCCCCTTTCCTCACGTGAAGGGGGCCATCGTCATCGGCGCCGTCGTCGACGGCATCACCTGATCTGGCGATTCGCAGCGAGGCGGGGACTAGCTGTGGCGATACCGGAACGAGGCGATGCGGTCGTTCGTGATCAACGCGACGCTCGTCGAAGCGATGAATCCATCCGCGAGACACAGAGGAGTTGCGTGCAATGGCCGAGATGCTGGAGTCGAAAGCGGCGAATCGCCCGGAGCGACATGAGGTGGTCGGGGGAATGAACTGGTTTGATGCGCTGCGGTGGATGCCGCGTGAGTTTCGGGACTGGGTGGCCAATGACGCGATGCGCCTCGAAGAGATCAACGACGAGAAGGGCCTGACCATCAAGGCCGAGATCCCCGGGGTCGATCCGGTGACCGATATCGGCGTGTCGATCGTCGATGGCCAGCTGCAGATCGAGGCCCGACGCCGTGAGACCAAGGACGAACGCGCGGATGGTTTCCGTCGATCGGAATTCCGGTACGGGGACTTCTACCGTCGACTTCCACTCCCGAAGGGGGCGAAATCGGAACGTGTTGCCGCCACCTACGAAAAGGGGATCCTGACCATCGTCGTCCCCGTGGATGGCGCGACGGAATCTCGAGTGACGGTGGTTCCCGTGACGGCCACGTCGACCTGAGCCCTACGTTGACGGAGTGCTGCGCTCCTCGGAGCGTTGTTCATCGGGGTTCTGTGAATCCGGAAGTCGCCCGGTGAAGAGCAATGCGATGACTGCGATGAGGGCCAGAACCGAGAGGGCGGCATGGAGTCCGTCGATGCGAGCGGTTCGATTCTTGGAGGTCACGTCGTCGATCAGTTGCGGAGGCGCGCCCGCTTCGGTCATGGCGTTCGAGAGTGCGGAATCGGAGAGGAACGGAACTCCGGGTGCGAGCGAGACCGTTGCCTGTTGTTTCACCGAATCGGGTATCGAGGAATCGTTCGCGATCCCCGTGATGAGCGTTGTCGTGAGTACGGCGATGAGGACCGAGCCAGCCAATGCCGTACCGATGGAGGCGCCGAGGTTGGTGGCGGTGTTCTGGAGCCCGCCGACTTCGCCACTCTGAGAAGTCGGAACCGCTGACACGGTGACACTTCCAAGTTGTGATGCGAGCGAACCGATGCCGAGCCCGATGAGCAACATCGGGATCATGACGACTGCCGCGGTTGCATCCATGTCGATACCCGACACCAGCAGAAGGATGCCGGCGAGCATGAGGAAGATGCCCACCCGGACCATTCGCCGTGGTGAGACATCGGGGAACAGTCTCGGCACTCCCAGGGCGGCCACGAGGAGCGCGATCGACAGAGGCATCACTCGAATGCCGGTGTCGATGGCCGAGAGTTCGAGAACCACCGAGAGGAAGAGTGGGATGACGAAGAACACGCCGGCCTGGAGCAGGAACTGGAAGGTGAACACGAGAAGGCCGCCGGTGAGCTGGCGGTTGGCGAACATGTCGGGTCGAACGAGGGGCTCTCGGTCGATGCTCACGAGGTGTCGCTGCCATTCGATGAACAGCCAGACGACGAAGAGGCCCACGATCACGGACCAGAACGTGAGCGACAGCGAGGCGAACGAAGGAGCGCCCTCCTTCGGGAGGATCCAACCCCATTCACTCGATCGGAGAATCCCGTAGACGGTGATACCCAATCCGAGAATCGACAGCACCGTTCCGACGAGGTCGAGGCGTCCGGCACGACTCGGCGGTGTATCGGCCATGCGTCGAGAGAGGCCGAGAATGACCATGACGACGACGACTTCGGAGAAGAAGACGACTCGCCATGAGAGGTAGGTCGTGGCCGCTCCGCCGATGAGGGGACCGACGGCGACTGCGATCGCGCTCGCGGCGGCAATGAATCCATACGCCTTCGGTCGTTCGGCGGTTCCGAAGTTCGAGGCGACGAGCGCCACGACAGCGGGCATGATCAGAGCGGCGCCGATTCCCTCGAGGAGTGACCAGCCGATGATCATCGTTGGAAGATTCTGGGAGAGTCCGGTCACGAGTGATCCGACTCCATAGATGACACATCCGATCGCGAAGGCTCGCCGCCGACCGATCAGCGTCCCGATCTTGCCGCCGGTGATCATCAGTGTGGCCATCACCAGCGTGTAGAGCGTGATCGCGGTCTGGAGTCCGGTGACGGTGGTGTCGAGGTCGTTGGCGACCGTGGCCATCGACACGTTCATCACAGAACTGTCGAGCGTCATCAGGAACTGCGAGGCGCCGAGGGTGAGGAGGACTCCGGCCCCAGCGGCTTTCGCGGCGTTCGTTGGTGATGAAGCTGATTCCATGATCGGTCAAGTATGCATGAGGAGTAGTCGGGTGGTTGGCGGGGAAAGAGAGGGTCAGTTCGTGACCGAGCCACCATTCAGTGAGATGGTTTGGCCGGTGAGCCATGACGCCTCTCGCGACGCGAGGTAGACGCAGGCGAACCCCACGTCGGTTCCGGTGCCGAGTCGTCCGACGGGAACGGACTTCGCGATCTTCGCGGTCACGGTTCGCTGTTCCTCTGTGACGCCGGGGTCGTCCCGCTCCATGAGTCCGAGCGCGAGCGTGTTGGCCGTGACCCCCTCTCCTGCGGTCTCGACGGCAAGATGCCGCATGAACGAGATTCCTGCTCCTTTACCGGCGCCATAGATGGAAACCCCGATGTTGAGTCCTTCGGTGCCGGCCCCTGAGGAAATGGTGATGATGCGCCCGAAACCGCGTTCGCACATTCCGTCGACGACGGCTTTCACGCAATTGAGCACGCCGTAGAGATTGACGTCGATATACGGCGCCCACTCCTCGCGTGGAAGATCACGGAAACGCACCGGACGCATGGACGGCGGAATTCCGGCGTTGTTGACGAGAATGTCGAGTGGAGCTGCCGATGCGATGGCGGCGTCGACCTCGTCCGAATTCGACACATCGAAGGGGAGTGGCGCCGCGCGCGTACCGAGGGCGTTGGCTGCGTCCGAGGCCCGTTCGGGCACGATGTCGTTCACGTAGACGAACGCCCCGGCCTCGATGAGCGTTTTCGCGATTCCGAAGCCCACGCCCCGGCCGGAACCGGTGACCAGAGCCGTCATTCCCGTGAGATCGAACATGCGACACCGCTTTCAGGAGGGGAGGGTGGTGGGAGTTCGCGAGCGTCCCCCGACGGCTGCGCGCTCGTGCCCCCTCACTGTGTCACGGCGAGAGGCGAGGAGTCGTTATCGTCGTCTCGTGACGGATATTCCGAGCGTTCTTTCTTCGGTGCCGAGCCGGTTGGGTACGACGCTGTCGCTGCGGGATGGTCGCCTCCTCGGAACGCTCTCATCTCCGCCATCGATCGCCTGCCGCGGAGCGGTCTCCATGGCCGCGGTGTCATTCCTCATCGACGTCGTGGGCGGACTGACCATCGACACCGATCCGGATGCTTGGGCTTTCACGTCGGATCTCTCGATCCGCCTCCCCCTCTCACCTGCGCCCGCAGCGGTGGAGACACAGGCCATCGTCCTGCGCAGTGGTGCGCGCTCGGCATTGTGCGAAATGCCCCTCATGGTTGACGGGAACGAGTGGGGAAGTGCGTTGATCGGATTCTCGAAGGTTCCGAGGCGCGAGGGCGATCCGGTGAAGCCGCCTTTCGACGTCCACGCCGCGGTCACCCGAATGCCGGCGGTCCCGTTGGAGGTCTCCTTGCGGGAAGCAGCCGGGTTCCGTTCGATCGATCCGACCAAGGGTGTTGTCGCCTCGGAGTTGCGAACCGAACTCCTCAATCCAGCGGGAGCGATGCAAGGGGCAGTCGTCGCGGGACTGATCGAGTCCGCCGCCGAGGATTTCGCCGACTCGGCATTCGGGGGAGACCGAGACCATGTGGTCACCGAGATGGAGATCCGTTATCTGGCTCAGAATCGGGTGGCACCGATCGTGAGTTCCGCGCGGTTCGTCGGTGCGCCGTCGGACGGTCGGCTGCGAGTGGATCTCGTCGATGACGGCGGAAACGGGCGACTCACGACCGCGGCGGTCGTCAGGGTATCGCGCTTGTGAACGCCAAACGGCGGGTACTGCTTCTGTTGGCGGTGATGGCATTGAGTGCGGTCGGCATCGCCGTGATCGCTCAGGCGATCGTGTTCGAACCTCGTGGAAGCGCGGTGCCGGCGAAGAGCCCCGTCTTCGTCGATCGTTTCCGAGGTGAGGTGGTGCGACCCGACGAGCTCGTGTGGGATCAGGTTGCAGGACACTGGTCGGTTGGATCGAACAGCGCGACGTTTGTTCCGCAAGCGGAGTCATCGTTCGAACTCGAACGCGTCGATGCGGAGGAGCGGATGATCGTCTCGGGTCTCTTGCTCCACGACATGTCGGAAAAGGCGGATTCCGTGTCGGTCACTCTTTCGAGGAGTGGCGATGGATGTGGACTCGCATTCCGCTTCCGAGACACGCGGAACTTCTGGTTCGTCGCGACCGCCCCTGGCTTCGCAACGTGGTCGATCTATGCCGTTGAAGACGGGCGGACTCGTTATGTCGCCAATACGGGGACCAGTGCGACGAATGATTCGACCAGAATCACCGTCATCGACCGTGGGAATGAGCTGAAATTTTATGTCGAATCAATCGATCTGGGCCCGGCCTCGACGGCGTCGGTCTCGGCCACTCCCATGACCGGTCGGTCGAGTGCGGGGCCAGTGGGACTTTCCTCATGCGCAACTGGCGCCTGGTCCAACTACATCGAGTCCCGATGATGTCTCCTGAGACGCTTGCGCAGGACGAACGGCAGCGACGCCGCTCCTTCGGAGTTGGTCTCGGAGTGCTCGTGGTTCTCGCCTTCGCGCTGCGCGTCGTCGTTGCCGGATCGCTCGGGCCCCTCCGGGGCGGTGACGCCCAGTGGTACTCCAATCTGGCGATCGACCTGTCACAAGGGTCGGGGTTCGTCGACCCGATCAAGTATCGATTCTGGGGCGAGACGGGAATCTCGCTGTTCAAACCACCGCTCTGGTCGGGAGTCCTGGCCATTCCGTCAGCGCTCTTTCCTGACAATGCACTCGCTGCGCAGCGAATCGTTGCCTGCCTTCTCGGTGCGGTCATGGTCCTGCTCGTCGGTCTCACCGCCCGCCGTCTCGCGGGTCGCGCCGCTGGGTTGTTCGCCGCCGCTCTCGCCGCGGTGGCGCCGAATCTGGTGATGCTCGACGGGTTGCTCCTCGTGGAGAGCATTTATGCGACAACGATTGCTGCCATTCTCTTCGTGAGTTTTCGCCTCGATCGACGGCGTGATCTGGTGTCGGCTGCGCTGCTGGGGGCACTGATCGGGTTGGGGATGCTGCAACGGGTCGATGCCGCGCTCATCGTTCCACTGCTGGCGGTTCCTCTGTTCGTGAGAATTCGGAACTGCGATGGATTCGCCCTCCGCGCAGGTGTCGCAGTGGCCTCGATGTTCCTGATCCTCGCCCCTTGGAGTGTGTATGCGTCCGTCAAGACCCACTCGGTTGTTGTGGTCTCGTCGAATGCCGGGGAAGCGATTGCGAACGCGAACTGTGACGAAACCTGGAATGGAAGGATCGCGGGGTACTGGTCGTTGACATGTCTCGGAAAGCAACCGGACGATCGAGGGGTCGCCTACGCGGTTCGGCATCTCGAGTCGGCCCCCAGAGTCGCTCTTCAGCGAGTCGGTCGTTCGTTCGACTTCTATCGACCATTTCAGAATCAGTCGCTTGCGACGTTGATCGATGGTCGGCCACCGGCGATGGCTCGACTGGGACTCTTCGTCTGGTACGCGATGCTTCCACTCGCGATCCTCGGCTATGTGGTGTTGAAGCGATCGAAGAAGTGGACCTGGCCGCTGGTGGCGATGGTGGGGCTCTCGATCGTCGTCTCCGTGGCCATCCATGGGGAAACGAGGTTCCGAGTTCCGGCGGTGGTCGCTGTCACGATCCTGGCGGGGGTGGCGCTCGGGCGACTCGTTCCGAGTAGAGACGCCGGATCGCTCTCCGAAGAAGATCGATCGAATGCATCGGGCACCGAGGTGGCCGGAGTCACATCATCGGGCGTGGTCGAACCCGATTCCGAGGCCGATAGCGTCTGACCGCCCGTCGCCCCCTCCGGGCACGCAGAAGGAATCCCTCGAAACCATGTCTCGATTTCTCTATTCGCTCGGTCGCGCGTGCACGCGTCATCGGTGGCGAACAGTGTTCGCTTGGCTCGCCGTCGTCGTCGCGCTCGTGATCGTCGGCCGCGCTGCGGGGGGAGAGTTCTACGACCGCATCAGCACCCCGGGGTCGGAATCGGAGAAGTCGATCGGCCTGCTGAGCGAGACCTTCCCGTCGCAGGCCGGTGGATCGATGGTGGTGGTCTTCCACTCGCCCACGGGAACGCTGGCCGATCCGACCGCCGCTGCGGCGATGGGTCAGGCACTCGACAACATCGCCGCCATCGAGGGCGTCACTCAACCTCTTCCCGCCGCAGTCCTCCAGGCCTCGGCGGACGGAACCATCGCGACCGCCTCCGTTCGTTTCGAACGTGAATCGCGCGAACTGGGCAGCGCCGGCTATCGCCAAGTACGAGACGCGACGTCAGTGGCGTCCGAGGCTGGACTCCAGGTCGAGTTCGGCGGGGAACTTCCGCAATTCGTCGAACGTCCTTCGCCTTCGGGGAGCGAGGCGATCGGGTTGCTGGCCGCGATGGTGATCCTCCTCTTCGCCTTTGGTTCCGTGATCGCCATGGGGCTTCCGATCGGAACCGCGTTGTTCGGGCTCGGTGCCGGCATCGCGGCGATGACGGTCGTGTCCGCGTTCGTGGATATGCCGTCCACCGCGGAAGTGTTGGCCACCATGATCGGCCTCGGTGTGGGGATCGATTACGCCCTGTTCATCATCACGAGGCACCGAGCCGGTCTCCATCGAGGACTCACCGTGGTCGATGCCTCCGCGCGCGCGATCGCCACGGCCGGTCAGGCGGTGTTGATCGCTGGAGGCACGGTGGTCATCGCCATCTGTGGACTGGCCGTGGCCGGGATCCCGATCATCACCTACATGGGCATCGGCGCCGCGATCGTCGTTGCCGTGATGGTGCTCTCCTCACTGACGCTTTTGCCGGCGTTCATGGGATTCGCGGGACACAACATCGATCGATTCGGCATTCCCGGCATGAAGCGCAGGAGCGAGAACGCCACCAAGAACGACGACGGACGGTACCACGGGTGGTCACGTTGGTCCCATCACGTTTCACAGCATCCGGTCGTCTATCTGGTCGCCGGCCTCGTCATCGTCGGTGCGATGGCGTTCCCGTTGCTCGATCTGCGCCTCGGACAGACCGATGCGAGTCAGAATCCGACATCATCGACGTTGCGTCGGAGTTTCGATCTCCTGGCCACAGGGTTCGGTCCTGGCTACAACGGTCCGCTGTTCCTCGCGGTCGATGCTTCGGGTGCATCGGTTCCGGCCGCTGAACTCGTCGAGCGTGTTCGCAGTGAAGCTTCGGCCGACCCCGGTGTTGCGGCGGTGACAGGTGGTTTCGTGGGGCCTTCGGGCAAGGCCGCTGTCATTCAGGTCATTCCGGCGAGCGCTCCCCAGGATGCGGCGACCACGCAGTTGGTCAATCGACTTCGATCTCAAGTGCTTCCGGCGGCAATGGGTGATTCGGGAGGAAAGGTCTACGTCGGTGGCATCACCGCCCTCTTTATCGATCTGGGAAATCGAGTGAGCGAACGGTTGCCCCTCTTCATCGGGTGCGTCGTCGCACTGTCATTCCTGTTGCTGATGATCGTGTTCCGGTCGTTGCTGGTGCCGCTCAAGGCCGCAATCATGAACCTGTTGTCGATCGGCGCCGCCTATGGCGTGATCGTCATGGTCTTCCAGTGGGGATGGGGAGCATCGCTGTTCGGTGTTCATCAGTCGTTGCCCATCGTGAGCTTCATCCCCATGTTCATGTTCGCCATCCTGTTCGGCCTCTCGATGGACTACGAAGTGTTCATCCTCAGTCGTATCCGCGAGGAGTACAACCACACCGGCGACAACACTGAATCGGTCATCGTCGGTCTCACGGCGACAGCGCGCGTCATCACCTCTGCAGCGTTGATCATGATCGCCGTCTTCATCAGTTTCGTCTTCGGTGGAGAGCCGACGATCAAGATGATGGGAGTCGGCCTGTGTACCGCAGTGCTCGTGGACGCAACCATCGTGCGCATGGTCCTGGTTCCTGCGTCGATGCGCCTTCTCGGCGATGCGAACTGGTGGATTCCGAGGTGGCTCGATCGTCTCATCCCGAATCTCGACATCGAAGGCGAGAGCCGTCTCGGTCCACCCGAGTTCGAGTGCCCGAGTGTTCCGGCGAAACAACCGGTGCCGGTCTGAAATCCACCTACGCTCGCTCTTATGCGACGTGGGATGAGTGAGGACTGATGGCGTTCGCCTATGCGGCGGCGATCCTCTGTGCGGTGACCTACGGCCTCGCGTCGGTGCTGCAGAGCATCGGAGCTCGCCGCATCGCCGCCACCGATTCGATCAGTGCTCGGTCCCTCGCCCAGATCGCGCGTCAGATCCCGTACCTCGCCGGCGTCGGACTCGATGGAGTGGCGTGGCTCCTCTCGCTCCTCGCCCTTTCCCGGTTGCCGCTGTTCGTCGTGCAGGCGATGGTCGCGGGCGCGATCGGATTCACCGTGCTCTTCGCCGCACTGTTCCAGCGCATGGTGCCGACGGTTCGTCAAGTGACGTTCATCGTCGTTCTCGCCGGTGGTCTCCTTGGACTGGCGCTGAGCGGAGCACCGGAGGAGGCGCGCCGGACGTCAGCGGGGTACTCCTGGGGCATGTGGGTGGGAATCATCGCCATCGCTCTCCTGGGGGCGTGGGTCGCACGCACGATGGAAGGGGATCGAGCTGCTGCGCTGCTCGGTGGTCTGGCGGGCCTTGCCTATGGCGGCACTGCCCTGTGTGCTCGAGCGTTGGTCGCCGATGTCACGCTTTCGGACCTTCGAGATCCGCTGCTGTGGGGGATGCTGGCTTATGGGGCATTGGGCTTGATCTTCTTCACCGCCGCCCTTCAGCGGGGTTCGGTCACGGTCGCGGCCGATGCT
>CAZMJK010000017.1:13205-16481 GCA_964566555.1 uncultured Bifidobacterium sp.
CTCTTCACGGCCGAGACGGTTGTGCCGTCAATCGTCGGTCTGACCATTCTCGGTGACAGCGCGCGAAGTGGTTACGCAGGGGTGGCGGCCGTCTCGTTTGTTGTCACAATTGTTGCCGCAGTGGGATTGACCCTCGTCTCACCACCGATGGAGGAGTGACATGGGAGATTTCTGGACCGGAAACGTCGACGATGCAAACAAGCTCCCGTTGTTGCTCTGTGTCATCGCGTTCATCGTCACCTTCATCGTCACCCGCATCATTGTCAGGCTGATTCGCTCAGGACGGGGCCCGTTCTCCGACAACTCCGTTGGTGGCGTTCACATCCATCACGTCGTCCCGGGAATCATCCTGATGATTCTGGGTGGCCTTCTTGCCATCGGCGGCGTCGGTGTCGGTTGGGACAACGCCGCGGGCGTCATCTTCGGGATCGGCCTTGCTCTCGTTCTCGACGAGTTCGCTCTCATCCTGCACCTCGAAGACGTCTACTGGGAGGAGCAGGGGCGACTCTCGGTCGACGCGGTGTTCGTTCTCGCTGGGGTCATGTTGTTGCTGTTGATCGTGAATTCCCCGTTCGGTATCCCTCTCAACCGAGACCAGACTGCCGTGCGAGCGTTCCTGCTCGTCGTCATCGCCATCAATCTCACGATGGCGGCGATCTGCGCCGCAAAGGGGAAGCTCGGGACTGCCGTCGCGGGCCTTGCGGTGCCTTTGATAGCGTATGTGGGCGCCATACGGCTGGCGCGTCCCCATTCGCCGTGGGCGAAGCGGTCTTATGTGAAACATCCGAATCGCATGGCGAGATCTGAGAAGCGTGAGGAGCATTTCAACCAACGCTGGCGATCGAAGATCGCTCGATTCCAGGACTTCGTTGCGGGAACGTTCGTCAGCGAGAACTAGTACGTCAGAGGTCGTAATCGACGACAACGGGAGCATGGTCGCTCCACCTTGCGTCGTACGTGGGCGCGCGATGCACCACGGCGTTCGTCGCTGATTTCGCGAGCTGCGGTGTCGTGATCTGATAATCGATCCGCCATCCGGCGTCGTTGTCGAAGGCTTTCCCTCGATACGACCACCACGAGTACGGGCCGGCGTCGTCAGGATGCGCAGCACGAACGACGTCCACCCAACCGAGGTCGTCGAACCACCGATCGAAGTAGGCCTGTTCCTCAGGCAGGAATCCGGCACAGCCGATGTTGCCCTTCCAATTCTTCAGGTCTGCCTCGCGATGAGCGACATTGAGATCACCCGTGAACACGACATGTCGCCCGTCGGCGCGCAGTTCGGTGAGCCGTTCCGTCGCCGCATCGAACCACGCCAACTTCTCTTTCATCTTCGCGGGCGAGGTCTCATCGCCGGTGTGGGCATACGCCGAGATCACGGTGAAGGTCTTGCGCTTGCCTGTCTTGATGTCGGCCTCGATCCAACGTCCCTTGTTCACGAACGATCGCGAATGGTCACCGTTGCGAGAGTCCAGGATGGGAAGTCGACTGGCGACGGCAACTCCGGCTCGACCCTTGTCGGAGCATTCGGCGTGAACGATGTGCCAGCCCTCACCCATGAGATCGGCGACCAGTTCGTCGGGAGCTCGAACCTCTTGGAGCGTGACGATGTCGGGCTTCGCCTCGTCGAGCCAGTCGTGCATCCCCTTGCGGGCGGCTGCTCGGAGTCCGTTGACGTTGACGGTTGCGATTCTCAGCACCTGATGATGGTGGCACGTTCCGAGTTCGGTCCGGTGCCTCCCGGTCGCTAATCTCGGCCCATGACTTCACGTGGAATCAAGGTGTTCGTCGCCGCCCTCGCCCTGAGCGCTGCTGTGGTGGCAGGTTGCTCGAGCTCGAAGAAGCATCAGACCCCGATCACGGGAACGGTGCCCACCACCTCGGTGTCGTCCACGACCACAACGACCATGGCGTCGGGGGGAATGGCGACGACGACCACCGTCGCGAAGTAGGTCGGTGCCGAGCCGCGGCTCGGTGACCAGATGAGTGGCAGACGTCACTGCGATGGGACAGAGTGTCGCGATGCCATCGCAACGAAATCCCCATGCTGGAGCACCGTTCTCCGATGACGATGCCGTCATCGCAGCGGCACTGGAAGACGTGTGTGTCCCGGCGCTCATGTGTTCGATGGTGCATCTCACCGGCGACCCCTCGTGGATACGTGGCGACATCCGACCCCGGGTGGCGGTGCTCAACAATTACGAGAGCGGGTTGACGCCCGAGGAGCAGGACGAGGTTCGTCGACGAGCACTTCCGGCTATCGCGAAATGGCGGGATGCCGGCTGTCCCGAGCCCGCAGTTCCATCGGCGGAACTCGTCACGGAACTCATGGATTTCATGGCGGCCGCTCCGGTGGATCCGGCGGTGGTTCCCATGTTCGCCGATGACCTCCACTTCGATGGGGCCGACAGTGGGGCCATCACCTGGAAGGACGAGATCCCCGCCGAGGTACGCGAGAACTTCCATGTCGTGGTCATCGGTTGTGGGGAATCGGGCCTCCTGACCGGAATACGGCTCGATCAAGCGGGGGTACCGTTCACGATCATCGAGAAGACCGATGGTCCCGGGGGCACATGGCGCGACAATCGTTACCCCGGAGCGCGAGTCGATATCGGGAGTCACTTCTACTGCTACTCGTTCGAACCTTCCGATCATTGGAGCGAATATTTCTGTCGACAGCCGGAACTCCGTGCCTATTTCGAACGGGTGATGTACAAGTACGGCGTCGATGAGAAGTGTCGATTCAACACCGAAGTGATCAGCGCCGCGTGGAACGAATCCTCAGCGACGTGGCTGGTGGAAGTGCGTACTGCTGACGGTGGCACCGAGACCATCGAGGCGAATGTCGTCATCAGTGGCACCGGAGCCCTGAATGCACCGAAGCTCCCGGACATCCTGGGGATGGACGAGTTCGCAGGGCCATCGTTCCATTCGGCTCGATGGCCGGATGGGTTGGACCTGAGGGGCAAGCGCGTCGCGCAGATCGGCGCAGGGGCGAGCGGATTCCAGATCGCCCCTACGATCGCCGATGAGGTCGACCATCTCGACATCTTCCAGCGCACGGCGCAATGGATGTTCCCGAACATGAACTACCACCGCGAGGTGCCTGCGGGGGACGCATGGGCGATGCGCCACCTACCGTTCTATGCCCGGTGGTTCCGCTTCCTGATGTTCTACCCGGCTTCCGGTCTGAGCATCGAGGGGTCGCGCATCGACCCTGAGTGGCACGATCCCGAGGGGCGGTCGATCAGTCAAGCGAACTTCGAACGTCGGTCG
>CAZMJK010000018.1:0-3005 GCA_964566555.1 uncultured Bifidobacterium sp.
GCAGTCGTGGTGATGGTGGAGGGCTCACCGGTGCGGGCGTCGTACGTCGTGCGCGACTCGACCGCGAATCGGTCCACCGTTCGCACCGGTCGACCGTGCAGGTCGATCTCGGACCGAACCGTCGTGACCTCGGAACCGATCGTCGAGGTCTGCTCGGAGACCAACGGATTGCCATCGACGGCGTAATCGGTGACCTCCACCATCTTCTGTCCGAGACCAAGTAATTCGGTGGTGACGATGCGTCCGGCTTTGTCGTAGGTCGTGCACATCGTGCCGCCGTTGCTGAGCGCGATGGCCACCGGACGACCGGCAGCATCGACCCATTGCGTCGATGCTGGGCCATCACCCCCTGTCGGTCCGGGACTGATCGTTTGTTTGGCCGCGCCACCCTGCACCGCTGACGTCGCCCCCGGGCAGGACGACTTCGCCGACTCGCGATCGCCCCAGTAGGTGAAGCGGAACTGGTTGCCCCCCGGTGAGGTGGACGAGACCTGGCGTCCCCACCCACCCTTTCCGTTCGTGCCCGTCTCATAGGTCAGCGAGGTACGTGCCCCGGCCTTGGTGACCCGAGAGGTGACGAGACCGTTGGCCGGATTGGCGTAGTCGGTCCTCGAAATGTTTTCAGTGCTCGCCAGTTGTGCCGTGGGATCCACCACCTTGGTGGTCGTACCCAGTCCGTACTGCGGTCGCAGCCGATCCATCGGGATCGATTGCGGGACACCACCAGTGTCGGGTCCCGACCACACGATGTCCATCGACGCTTGAGAGGATTGGCTTGAAAGATCGATACGGATCGATTGATCGCCCGCCGACAACGGAAGCTCGTCGCAGGCTCCGTTCTCGCAACGAATGTTGTTGACACGCAGGACGGCAGATCGATTCTCGGAACGGAACGAGTACGCACCTTCGGTGTCGATGCGAAGCGCGCCGGTCATGATGGCGGAGAACTCGCCGTTGTTCCCCGCCGGCGACTTGTCCCAGTTGAGTGTCAACCGCCCGACGAGTGACCCATCGAGTCGCGGTCCGAGTTCCTGCACACCATTGGTCGTCAGATCTGTTGTCGATGGCCAATAGGTGACATCGAGTCCCCTCATGGCGGTGCCTTCCGGCGCGCGCTCGAAGGTCTGGTCATAGGTGCGGATGACGCCCTGCGATTCCGCGATCGAACCCCGCGTCGGACCACGAGTCTCAACCAACTGGCCGTTCTCGTACCGTCGGGTCGTGGTCAATCCGTTGTAGTCGCCCTCGACCAACAACTGTCCCGACGGAAAGTCCCACTCACGAGTGGCGACCTGTCCGGCCGAATTGGTGAGCGCCACCGGGAAGAACGTGGTCGGATCGAACAACACGGTGGCCACGGTTCCCCCGAAGCAGGAATCGGTCGCCTCGGTGTACTTGAGGGTTTGGTAGGCGTAGGACCGAACACATCGCTTGGCCCCGAGTGATGGAGCCGATTCGGTGATCGAGGCGACACGCCCGTTGGCCTCGTATGCGGCCGTCACGAGGAACTGCGGATCGTTCATGTCGATCACGCCGGAGGCGGCCGCCGAAGCGACGAGTGGTGAACGCACCGCCGTGATGTGGCCGACATCGTCGTAGGCGAGGTCGGTCACCTGCGCGCCGTCACCGGCGGCTTCAGGAAAGTCGATCAGTCGACCGATCGTGGGCGGACCCGAGGCGGTGGCTACATAGAGCACCGATGCGGTCGAACCATCCCAGAACTTCGCCCGACACAACATGCCGGCGGGAGCGGCCACGAAACCGCTGACGGGCTTGGGGCAATCGCCGCCGCCGTAGATCAGTTCGACCTTGCGTCCGGATACCGGATCGGAGACCGACGTGATGCGGCCGTCCTTCGATTCCTGGGAGAGCACCGGTCGATCACCGGCATTGACACTCACCAATTCCGCGGTGGTGCCATCGCCCGACACCTTGAACACCGAGGTGGTGTCCTTCGTCGTCACCGAATAGTTGCCGGCCGAATCGCGCAACAACACCGGAGAGAGGCCATTGGTGTTGAGCGTTCCGCCCGACAGCTGGATCGGAATGAACGACCCCCCCGCCACCTCGCGATACGAGGACACCAGACCGTTGTCGGCAACGAGACTCACGGTCCTGTCGGGATTGAACACCAGTCGCTGGTACTGGCTCGAGGATGCAACCTGCAGATTCCATCCGGCGGGCACACCGGGAACCGCCATGTTC
This sequence comes from uncultured Bifidobacterium sp., assembly GCA_964566555.1. Classification (GTDB taxonomy): domain Bacteria; phylum Actinomycetota; class Acidimicrobiia; order Acidimicrobiales; family Acidimicrobilacustridaceae; genus Acidimicrobilacustris. The sequence continues at coordinate 2,206 of CAZMJK010000018.1, forward strand.
GATCCCTGATAGGTGAGGCCGAACCCGACCTGACCGGGAATCGATCGCATCGAATGCGACGACCACGAAAACGACGTCTCACCCGAGGAGAGGTTGGCCACCAGGCCCGCCACCGAATCGGTCTCCTGAGCCGAGGACATCTGGACATCGACTTGGAAGGTGCCGCCGACGGCGGGCTGTCCGGCCCGCTCTGCGGTCCAGACGTAGACCCGCCCCTGCTTCAACCCCGCACCCTGCGGAATGCGTGAGGTGGCGCCGTTCTCCTCATACACACGCGGTCCGAAACCGGATTGGCCGTCACTCAGGTCATCGAGGGTGAACTTCCATGCTCCCGTGCCACCGGGAACCACGAGTGTCGGTGACAACGAGGTGGAAACCCATGTGGAGGGGGTGATCTCCGCACCGACATAGGACGGGATGAGTTGTCCACCACCCGAACCGGCGAGGAGGGCAGGGAGCGTCGTCGGATCTCCAGCGCTCCGCGCTGCACTCCGATTCGTCGATGGCGACGATGAACACGCCGATGCCAGCAGCGCAACGGTGAGCGCGGCGACGCCCCACGCCTTCGCTTTGCGCCGACTGGACATGGCGGGTCAGAAATCGGTGATGTTGACGGTGGCGACGCGATCAGCGTCGGACTCGTTGACCACCGGGGTGTTGCACTTGTAGGTGGCCGTGGCCGAGCGGTTCACCACGTTGCATTGCGAAAGATTGGTGACTTTGCCGTCCGAGTATCCGAGCTTGACGGTGATCGAGACGGTGACACAGCCGGTGGCGGTGTTGATACAGAACTCGCGGGT
>CAZMJK010000018.1:3015-16144 GCA_964566555.1 uncultured Bifidobacterium sp.
GCTATTGGCCGAGCGGTAACCAGCGACCCACACGACGCTGCCGGTCGGCAAAGTCGTAAATGCCGATTCAGGACTTGAACCGATGGCATCAGGCAAGAATCCCTGTCCATTCACAGCGGGCGAGATCGCCGACATCGGTCGACCAGAGTTGTTGTTGATCTGGATGCGCAATGGTTGAGTGGTCAAGACAAACTCCGCCCGCTTGTCGCTCCCGCTATCGAACCCGGTCGTCATGAATTTGCACGAGATCCACGAACCACTCGTGCAGTTGGCACTGTTCGAACCAGTCGTAGGCACGTTCACCCACAATTCCACCGGCGATTGCGCGGTCAAGTCGAAGGGTGCCACGTTTGATCCCACGAATGTGCGGGTCTCAACTCCTTGCCAGACCTTGTTGGGTTGAAATTGGATTGCGGCGGTTCCCATGAACGGATTGGGCGTGGTGTACCGATCGCCCTTGAGCGGACTATTCGAGGCGTTCGTACCTTCAGTTCGCACTCGACCGTAGTAACTACCCGACGTCTCGATGCAAGTGTCGTCCTTATCGCTGCAGTACGCCTTGGTCACACCCAAGGGGAACTTTCCACTGAGCACGCCGGGTGCGGTGAACCGACGAGTCTCATTGGTCATCACGTTGCACACCACGATGTTGCGGAGTGTGGCAAAACCCGAATCGCCGTCCGAATCCTGCGGTCGAAGGCAGAACTGGCCGACATTCACCGACACATTGGGATCACCCTTGGGATTGCTGAATCCATCGGTGGAGATGCCCGAGGCCGAGGCGGCAGAGCGCGCCGATGAGGAATCCGACGAGCAAGCGGTCAGGAATGATCCTGCGGCGACCATCAACACCAGCAGGGGGACGAAGGTTCGTGTGCGAGCCATGGGGCGACCCTAGCAGAAAGTCAACATAGTTGACAGCAGTCGCCAGGGGACCGATCAGCGGCTGCGGGCGAGGAGTTCCTCGGCGATCTGCACGGCGTTCAGGGCTGCGCCCTTGCGGAGATTGTCGCCGGAGAGGAACAGGGCGAGACCGTGTTCGACGGTGCGGTCGGTGCGGATGCGCCCCACGAACGTGGGGTCCACACCTGCGGCCATGAGCGGCGTGGGGACATCCACCAATTCGACACCCGGGGCCTTGACCAGGAGGCGGCGGGCATCCTCAGGGGTGATCGCGGTAGCGAACGACGCCGCGATCGACAACGAGTGCCCGGTGTAGACCGGAACCCGCACACACGTCACCGTCACCTCGAGATCGGGCAGTTCCAGAATCTTGCGCGACTCATTGCGAAGCTTCTGTTCTTCGTCAGTTTCACCCCGACCGTCGTCGACGATCTTCCCTGCGAACGGGACCACGTTGTAGGCGATGGGAGCCACGAACTTGTCGGGCGTCGGCAAATCGATGGCCGAACCCGACATCGCCAGGGCGGGCGCGCCGTCGCCGATCTTGCGGATCTGCTCATCGAGCTCGGAGGTGCCGGCGAGGCCCGCGCCGGAAACGGCCTGGAACGTCGTCACGGTCAGCGATCGCAACCCCGCTTCGATGTCGAGAGGCTTCAACACAGGCATCGCCACCATCGTCGTGCAGTTGGGATTGGCGACGATGTTCTTGGGGATCGAATCGAGCGCGTGGGCATTCACCTCGGGAACCACGAGGGGCACATCGGGATCCATGCGCCAGGCCGAGGAATTGTCGACGACGATGGCACCCGATTCGGCCACACGCGGCGCAAGAGCGAGCGAGGTCCCGCCGCCGGCCGAGAACAGCACGATGTCGAGTCCGGAATAGTCGGCGGTCTCCGCATCCTCGATTGCGATCTCGCCATCAGCCCATGGGAGTCGACGACCCACTGAGCGGGCAGAGGCGAACAGGCGAAGTTGAGAGACGGGGAACTGACGCTCGGCAAGCACGGCGCGCATGACGCCGCCCACCTGACCAGTTGCTCCGACGATTCCGATACGCATAGGGGACGAAACCCTAGCGGTCACCCCCCGCACCCCCACCAAAGAGTTTCCCGACATCCCCCGACACCCTTTCCGTATGGGAATTCGGGGAAATCAGGAGGTGAGCATCACCCGAGCTCGGCGGGGATCGAACCCGATTCAGTCGACGTAGACGGGGCCGTTGGCCAGCCCGAAGGCATCGTGCAGCGATTGCACCGCGCGTTCCACATCGGTCTCGGCCACGACACAACTCACCCGGATGGCCGAGGTGGCGATCATCTCGATGTTGATGTCGTTGGCGGCCAACGTCTCGAACACGGTCGCCGCCACACCGGGGTGCGACTTCATACCCGCCCCGACGACACTCACGCGGGCGATGGCGGGATCACCATTGACTCGGGTGGCTCCGATTTCTGCGGTGTGTTGTTCGCAGATCGCGATGGCTGCGGCGAGTTCATCGTGAGGAACAGTGAAGGAGATGTCGGTGACGCCATGGTCGGAGGTGTTCTGAACGATCAGATCGACATTGATGTTCTCGTCGGCCAGAGCGCGGAACATCAATGCAGCGATGCCCGGTCGATCAGCGACACCACCGATCGTGACCTTTGCTTCATCGGCGTCGTGGACAACGGCGGAAACGATCGCCTGTTCCATTGCGGGGTCCTCCTTGGTGACGATTGTTCCGGTTTCCCATGTGAACGCTGAACGCACATGCAGATCAACTCCGTGGGTACGAGCGAACTCCACGGAACGCATTGCCGGTTTCGGGCAACCGTTGGCCGTCATCTCGAGCAATTCATCGAAACTGATTCGATCCATCTTGCGAGCGTTGGCCACGATCCGAGGATCAGTGGTGAACACTCCGGTGACATCGGTGTAGAGCTCGCACGAATCAGCACCCAGCGCGTGGGCCAGCGCGACGGCTGTGGTGTCGGAACCGCCGCGACCGAGAAAGGTCACGTTGGCCTCCGGCGAAACACCCTGTGCGCCTCCGACGACCGCGACTCGTCCGGCCGCGAGCGCCTCGACGACGCGGGTGGGCTTGACGTCGATGATCTTGGCGTTGCGATGCGTGGAGTCGGTGAGGAACCCGGCTTGGGAACCTGTGAAGGATTCGGCTTCGATCCCGGTGTCGGCGATCGCCATGCACAGCAGTGCCATCGCCTTGCGTTCTCCGGCGGTGACGAGCATGTCCATCTCGCGACCGGGTCGCGTCTCGGAGACCTCGGCGGCGATGCGCAGAAGATCATCGGTCTCCTTACCCATGGCGGAGATGACGACCACCACCTGGTTGCCACGGCGAACCGTGCGCGCCACGTGGTCCGCGACCGCGCGCATGCGCTCGGGATCGCCGACCGAGGTGCCACCGAACTTCTGAACGAGAAGAGCCACGGGCCGAAACGCTACCGGTCGCCCCTCCCCTGCTTCGAAACCGCATCGGCCCCGACCCAAATCACTTGTAGGTTCTGCGGCCATGGCTCGAACCTCGGACCGACGGCAACGGGAGTTGTCCCGACAGAAGGCGCAGGCGGCCACCGCCGCTCGACTCCAGCGATCGCGTCGGCGCAAGCAGCTGGCGGCAGGTGCGGTTGCGGTCATCGTGATCCTGTCGACGCTGGGTGCGGTCATCGGTTCGACCCGTTCGACGTCGACCTCCTCCACGTCCACGACCCAGGCCCCGTCCTCGACCACCCTTCCCGCCAGCGGCATCACCCCACCAGCCGTCGAACCCGGCGCCACCATGACCGGGGCGACCCCGTGCCCCGCGGAGGACGGAAGCGCACCTCGTACGACATCCTTCGCCTCCGCCCCGCCGATGTGCATCGACACCGCGTACTTCTACACCGCCACCATCACGACGACGAAGGGTCCGCTCACGATCCAGTTGAATCCGAAGGTTTCACCGCAGACGGTGAACACGTTCGTGGTGTTGGCGCGGTACGGCTACTACAACAACCAGCCCGTCACCGATGTGCGCACTCGAGCCTCGTTCACCGTGGGCATGGCGTTCACCGGAGGTTCCGCGCAACCCGGGTTCGACATTCCCGGAGAGATCCCTGCCGCCGGAACGATCTTCACTCCCGGTTCGTTGGCGATGACCAAGGCCTCGGCCTCGGGCGGTATCGGTGGTCAGTTGGTCTTCGCCACCTTCGACCAAGCGCCCGATAACGATCAGCAGGTCACTCCTCTCGGGGTCATGCTCAGTGGGGACTCGACGCTTTCGGCCATCAACACGTTGGCGAGCAAGTCCGGCCAACCAACCGCCCTCGTCACCATTCAATCCATCTCGGTTGTTCGGAGCGGAGCGATCCCGAAATAGGGAGTGACCGATCGCCACGCATCGCGTGGGCTTGCTAGCGTCGCCGGCCGATGGGAACTGCAAAACGGGAACGCCAGAAGGCCGGACATCAGGCCCGACTCAACGTCGAGCGATCACTCGACCGCCGAGATCGACGACGTCGTCGACTCCTCTCCATCATCGGTGGTGCCGTCGCCGTCGTCGCCGTCGGCGCACTGTTCGTCGTTCTCAGCGACAACTCCTCGACCACAGCCACGACCGCATCAACGACGACCACGCTCGCAACGTCCACCACTGTCTCGGTTCCGACTCTTCCGTCCGCAGCCGGCAAGCCGTGTGTCGAGTTCAACGACACCCTCCCTGCGAACGCTCCAAATGTGCCGATGCCGGTGGGAGAGGTTCCCTCGTCACTCGTGGTGAAGGACCTCGCCAATGGAACGGGAACTCCCGTCGCTGCCGGCGATTCGGTGACCGTCAACTACATCGGTGTGTCGTGTTCGACCGGCAAGATCTTCGATTCGTCGTGGACGAACGGGAAAGCGGTGACGTTCCCACTCAACCAAGTGATCAGTGGTTGGTCACAGGGACTTGTCGGGATGCAGCCCAACGGGCGCCGACTTCTAGTCATTCCCGCTGACCTCGCCTACGGGTCATCGGGTCAGGGCAACATCGCTCCTGACGAAGCACTGATCTTCGTCGTCGATCTCGTGTCCTCGGCTGCGTCGGCAACACCGGGAACGACGCCCAACTAGTTCAGACCATCACCTGATCGACTGTGAAGTTGCCATCGATTGGCTAATTGACCGCTTCCGGTAGGGCATCCACATCGACGACCTTTCCGTCGCGATGCACGATGACCGATCCGGCGCCAGCGACGCGCCAGCCGCCCGAGCCCACATCGTCGATCACCGCCGTGCACCTTGGGAGTTCGAGCAACACCACACCGGGTGAGGCGAGGTCGATCGTGCGTCGCACCTTGTCGGGTGACCATTCATCACTTCGCGCGATCACCGCTACTCCGGGAAGGAGTCCGAGACCGACAGTGAATGCCCCTCCGCGGATATCGACCATCGGATCGCACAGCACATCGGCTCCAGCACCACTTCCGACCAACGCCGCGCCTCCTCTCCACGCGCCGAGGAGCGCGTCGTAGGCCGGGGTCTCCTTGAGCACCGACTTGATGTGCATCGGCGAGACGCCATTGAGATAGAGAAACTTCGCACTGGCGATCGCCTCGACATTGGCGGCGTCGAGTGCATCCGCCCTCGTGTACACGGGAATCTCACGTACGGTCACTCCGAGCGCGGCAAACCAGTCCCGGGCTGCGTCGACCGATCGCTTGGGATTCTCATAGGCCCAACCCGTCGCGATGACGGCAACCTCGGTGGCACCGACCGCAGCGAGCAGTTCGGCATCGAAGGTGCAGCCGTCAGTGAATTCCCCACCGCCGACGAGCGCGAGTGGTCCGGTCATTGGTGTACCTCCGTGGTGCGGTCGACACGTCGGGCTCCGAGCGCGACGAAGTGTCGCAAAGGGGCTACCGCCGTGGGAAGGGTGAATCGTTCGATATCGTCATTGACCAGTGTCGTCGTGCGCAGCGCCGCCATGAGATCACGGCCGACATGAACACCGCGAACCCATTTCGTCGCCGACCACGGTGCATTGGCGATCACTCGCAAGGTTCCCGGACGAGCAACGGGTTCGACGGCGACGAACCGGCCATTGGGAACCAGAAGGCGATCGATGGCGTCGAGGGCGGCGGGCAGATCGGGATAGCGAACCAACTCCGCCATGGACACCACGAGATCCCATTCGGCCACGACCGCCGACCCGTTGGCGTCGATCGCGCCGCGCAGGAGGTCCCGAGCCGACGGATCGGTGAGATCGAGCACACGACCGCGCCCGTCGGCGAGCATCGATGCCCGACGACGATCGAGTTCGGCCTGCACCACACCGGGGAATCGCAGGTCTCCTACGGTGATCATCGTCCGTCGCGCTGGCACGTGGATCACGCTAGTGGGACCGCTCGCGCCCTCGGCCCGGCCCCACCTATTGGGCAGCGAAACCTACCCGGCGGTAACGTCTGCCTCTCTCCGGGAGCGCCGGGGTCAGAAGAAAGAGGAATCGCAGTGGCAATCGAACGAATCGGAATCATCGGCTCGGGCATCATGGGTTCGGGCATCGCTGAGGTTGCCGCCAGTACCGGCCACACCGTGGTGCTCCGCTCACGTTCGATCGAGAGCGCCAACGCCATGCTCGCCGGTCTGCAGAAGTCACTCGCCCGGCAGGTCGAGAAGGGTAAGCGCGAACAGGCCGACGCCGACGCCATCTTCGCTCGTGTCACCGCCACCGCCGATCTCGCCGATCTCGCCGACTGCGATCTCGTCATCGAATCGGTTGTCGAAGATCTCGATGTGAAGCTGGCCCTCTTCACCGAACTCGATGGCATCGTCAAGGCCGACGCCATCATCGCCACCAACACCTCGACCTTGCCGATCGTCAACATGGCGATGGCCACGAATCGTCCCGACAAAGTGTGTGGTGTCCACTTCATCAACCCTGCTCCGGTGATGAGCCTCGTCGAGATCATCCGCCCCATCACCGCCAGCGACGAAACCATGGCTACTGTCATCGCCTTCGCCGAGGCCTGCGGGAAGGATCCGGTCGAATCGGCCGATCGCGCCGGCTTCATCGTCAATGCCTTGCTCTTCCCCTACCTCAACAACGCGGTGAAGATGCTCGACAACGGCATCGGCACTCGTGACGGCATCGATGCGGCGATGAAGGGCGGCTGCAACTACCCGATGGGTCCGTTCCAGGTGTTGGACCTCGTCGGTCTCGACACGTCGGTCGCCATCCTCGATGCGCTCTACGACGAGTTCCGTGACCCGAACTTCTCCGCCGCACCGCGTCTGCGACGCATGGTGACCGCCGGACACCTCGGTCGGAAGTCCGGCGTCGGGTTCTACGACTACCGCAAGTGAGAACGCGTCATCTCCGATGACCGACCACCGTTGATGCCGATTGCGACACCGCAGTCGCAATGGCAGTTCCCTGCGCCCGAATCGGCCGACGAGCACGGGCTCGTCGGCATCGGCGCCGATCTCGAACCGGGTACGGTCCTCGCCGCCTATCGATCCGGCATCTTTCCCATGCCGCTCGAAAACGGCCCCACCATCGGATGGTGGTCGCCCGATCCGCGCGGCGTACTTCCGCTCGATGGACTGCGTATCAGTCGCTCGTTGCGCCGTTCGATCGGTCGCTACACGATCGCGATCAACACCGACTTCGACGCCGTCATCACCGCCTGCGCCGACCCGTCGCGCACCGGTGCGTGGATCACGTCACCGATACGAGCGGCGTATCGCACACTGCATCGTCTCGGCTGGGCCCACTCGATCGAAACTCGCGATCGACACTCCGGCGAACTCCTGGGCGGGCTCTACGGGATCCACATCAACGGCCTGTTCGCCGGCGAATCGATGTTCCATCGCGCCACCGACGCATCGAAGGTGGCCCTCGTCGGATTGATGGATCACCTTCGTTCCATCGGCGTGACGCTCCTCGATGTGCAGTGGTGCACTACCCATCTCGCCAGCCTCGGTGCCGTGGAGATTCCCCGGGCCGAGTACCTCGTTCGACTGGCTTCCGCCCTCGCCGAACCCCATCGCCCCTTCATCCCGGAGGTCTCACCGTGACAAACCAGCGACCCGTGGGCGAGCATGGAGCCATGAGCCCGAACGCTTCAGGAGATTCCATCCGCTCGGCCGACCGACCGTGGATGATGCGCACCTACTCCGGCCATTCCACCGCGCGCGCCTCGAACGAGCTCTACCGAACCAACTTGGCCAAGGGTCAGACCGGACTCTCGATCGCGTTCGACCTTCCCACCCAGACCGGGTACGACCCCGATGATCCTCGGTCTCGAGGCGAGGTCGGCAAGGTCGGTGTCCCCGTGGCCGAAATCGGGCACATGCGCGAACTGCTCGAAGGGATCCCCGTCGGCGGGATGAACACGTCGATGACCATCAACGCGACTGCAGCATGGTTGCTCGCGTTGTACGTCGCCTACGCCGCCGAGAACGGTGTCGCATCGACTGAACTTCGCGGTACGACGCAGAATGACATCGTCAAGGAGTACCTGTCGCGCGGCACCTACATCTTCCCGCCCGAACCGTCTCGACGACTGATCGTCGACATGGTGGCGTGGTGTTCAGAGAACATCCCGGCGTGGAACCCGATGAACGTGTGCAGTTACCACCTGCAGGAAGCGGGCGCGACACCCGTGCAGGAGATCGCCTATTCGCTCGCCACCGCGATCGATGTCCTCGACGCAGTGCGCGACAGCGGACAGGTGCCCGCCGACCGCATGCCGGCCGTCGTGGCGTCCATCTCGTTCTTCGTGAACTCCGGCATCCGCTTCGTCGAGGAAGTGTGCAAGATGCGGGCCTTCACGAAGATGTGGGATCAGATCTGTCTCGACCGTTATGGCGTCACCGATCCCAAGGCCCGCCGGTTCCGGTATGGCGTCCAGGTGAATTCACTCGGTCTCACCGAGGCCCAACCGGAGAACAACGTGCAGCGCATCGTGCTCGAGATGCTCGGTGTGACCTTGTCGAAAGATGCTCGCGCCCGCTCGCTGCAACTTCCGGCATGGAACGAGGCGCTCGGTCTTCCTCGGCCCTGGGACCAACAGTGGTCGCTGCGCATGCAACAGGTGCTCGCTTTCGAGACCGACCTCCTCGAGTACGACGACATCTTCAACGGCTCGCATGTCATCGAGGGATTGACCGATGAATTGGTCGCGGCAGCCCAGGCCGAGCTCGACGACGTCCTCGCCCAAGGTGGCGCCTTCGCCGCCATCGAGGAGCTCAAGGGACGGCTCGTCGCCTCGAACACCGAACGAGTTCGCCGCATCGAAACCGGCGAACAGGTCGTTGTGGGGGTCAACACCTTCACCGAGACGGCCGACTCCCCCCTCGAAGGGGACGAGTCCATCCTCCGCGTCGACCCAGCGGTCGAGGCCCAGACGATCGCCGAGGTCGAGCAGTGGCGCGCAACACGTGATCACGCCGCGGTCGACGCCGCCCTCGCCGAACTTCGCCGAGTCGCCGCCACCGAAGAGAACATCATGGAAGCGACGATCGCCCTCGCGGTTGCTGGAGGCACCACCGGCGAATGGGCCGGGGCCCTGCGCGAGGTCTTCGGCGAGTACCGCGCCCCCACCGGTGTCGCCGCGGCCGCGGGTGTCGGAACCCTGCCCGAGGATCTTCGAGCGGTAGCCGATCGGGTCAGGAAACTCCCGGGCGGACCGCCTCGATTCCTCGTCGGAAAGCCGGGCCTCGACGGCCATTCCAATGGCGCCGAACAGATCGCTGTCGCCGCTCGCGATGCCGGCATGGAAGTCATCTACCAGGGCATCCGCTTGACCCCGGCGCAGATCGCTGCGGTCGCGCGCGACGAGGACGTCGACGTCGTCGGCCTGTCCATCCTGTCCGGAAGCCATCTGCAGCTCGTACCGGATGTCGTTGATCGACTTCGATCCGAGGGTGTGGTGTGTCCGGTCATCGTCGGCGGGATCATCCCCGAGGACGACCGACCGAAACTGCTCGCCGCCGGCGTGGCTCGGGTCTACACCCCGAAGGATTTCGAACTCGGCAACATCATGGGTGATATCGCCGATCTCGTTGCCGAGTCACGGCGCTAGACGCGGCAGCGACACTCACTCGTCGAGTTCGGCGATCACACTCTCGGTATCGGCGCCCATAGGTCGCGCCGCAAACCGCACACTGCCGGGCGTGGCCGACAAACGGGCGATCACGTTCTGCATCGGAACGCCGTCGACGGAGATGATGGCGCCCCGGTCGCGCACATGAGGATCACCGACCACATCGGCCATCGAGTACACCGGGGCGACCGCCACCTCGGCCCGCTCCGCCTCGGCGAGTACGACCTCGAGTGATCGCTGCGCGATCCAGTCGCCCACGATCTCGTCGATCACCTCGCGATTGGCCACCCGGTTCTCGAATCCGGCGAATCGCGGGTCATCAGGAGCGCCCACGAGTGCCATCAATCGCTGCGCCACCGACTCGGCGGTGGTGGAGAGCGCCACCCACTTGCCGTCAGCGCATCGATAGGTGTTGCGCGGCACCGAATACGGGATGCCGGAGCCCAAACGCGGCTGCTCGTAGCCGGTGAGCGCATTGGCCGATACCAATGGCCCCATGAGGTGCATCATCGACTCGAGCAGATTCACATCGACGACCTGACCGACACCGGAGTGCACCGCCACCATGGTGGCGAAGGCAGCGACGATGGCGGTGACTTCATCGGTGAGCGCGATCGGGGGAAGCGTCGGCGCCCCTTCGGGTTCACCGTTCACATTCGCAAATCCCGACATCGCTTCGGCCAACGTCGCGAAACCGGGTCGATCTCGATACGGCCCGGTCTGACCGAACCCCGTCACTCGGGTGATCACCAGTCGGGGGTTGGTGCGATGCAACGTCTCGGGATCGAATCCGAGCGCTTCGAGTTTTCCCGGGCGAAAGTTTTCGACCAGTACATCGGCGGTGTCGAGGAGTCGATGAAGCACGTCGCGTCCTTCATCGGTCTTGAGGTCGAGCACGATCGTGCGCTTGCCCCGACCGGCCACCTTCCAGAACAGCGTGACCTCATCGGCGGGGTCGCGCCACCCCATCGACCGAACGGTGTCCCCTTCGCCTGGTCGTTCCACCTTGATGACATCGGCACCGAAATCGGCCAGATGGCGGGCGCAGCCCGGCCCTGCGAGCACCGTCGAAATATCGACGACGCGCAGATCGGAGAGTGGCCCGGCGGAGGAAGTCATCGCCAGACGCTATCCAATGGTGCTGAACCTCGAACCTCCGTCATCGAGACTCACACGTAGTTCACCGGCCGCCGAACGCAGTTGCGTCGGCTCGGCCCCATCGAGAAGATCGGGGCAACTCGCGCCATCGCCGACACGGGCGGCGTCATCGGCTCGGCGGCTGAGTTCGATCGATTCCTCCAACATCGAACGCGCCGGATCACCGAGGAGCGACAGGTCGTCGGAGACCAACACCATGCCGCCCGACACCCCGACCGCGCGAGCCCAGGTTTCGGCCGCCGCGCTCGAGAGTTCGGTCTGCGCCGACCGCAACATCACACAATCGGGATCGTTGAGCCAGAAGCGACGATGCATGAACGATCGGGTGGCAGTGGCCGCCCACGCGTGACGGGTGGCCGGTTGCGTCCCCGAATAGCCGGCGAGGAACGGCACCTCCTGCGCGAGCGACCATGCCGGAGCGACATCGGCCCCGATGCGATTCCCGTCCACCACTCCCACCGAGTTTGCGAGCGGTACGCCGCATCCGAGAAGAAAGGTGTCGTTCCCCGCACCGGCGCGAATCGCGTCGAATCCGGCGCGCACTCGCTGCGCAGGGGTGAAGGAACGATCCGACCACACGCCATCGAACGAGGGAGCGAACGTGAAGTCGAGTTTGAGATACGTGTATCCCATCTCCACCAAGGTGGCCGCCAACGAACGCAGATGCTCTTGCACAGCAACTTGCGTCGTGTCGAGGCCGTACATGAGTCCGTCTCGACCTCCACCCCAGGGGGCGTTGTACATGTTCACCAGTGGTTCACCAGCGAGGTCCCGGGCCAGCCACTCGGGATGCTCGCGAGCGACGACCGAATCCGGCGCGCACAGGAATGGGGCAAGCCACAGGCCGGGGCGCCGTCCCCGTGATTCGATCGAGACCGCCAGTGCCTCGATTCCGGCAGGGAACTTCTCGTTCGTGGTCAACCAATCACCGATGGCCGATTGGAATCCGTCATCGATCTGGAACACATCGAACGGCCAGTCGTCGGCTCGTTGCAGATTCGCCGTGATGTCGTCCTGCGTGAGGTCATGGAAGTAGTGATACCAACTGCACCATCCGACTTGATGCGCCGCTCCGACTCGCGCGTGGCCTCGTGATCCGACCACCTCGGCCCATGCTGCGAGTAATCGATCCGCCGACCCACCATGCACGATCAGCACCTCGTGCAGGTCGCGACGCTCACCATCCACGAGCACGACATCACCCATGAAGGCCTCACAGCACAATTCGATTCCGGTTGGGCCCGTGCGCAGACGAAACGTTCCATCGTGGCGATCGCCACCATCGAAACCGAGCAGGACCGGCTCGTTCGCACCGTCGATGAGAACCGTCACCCACTCCGATCGCAGTTCGTCGTCGAATTCGACGACGCGCTGATCGGCCTGGTTGATGGCGCGAATGAGTTCAACCGAACCCGGAACCAACGAGCGATCGTGGTCGACACCGAACGTGGCGACATCGCTCGGACTCCAGGACTGGTACCCGTGCCGGAGCATCCGCAGTTGACCGGAAACGTCGACCACCCGAAACACCAGTGCCGCCGAGCGCAGCGGTTCGATGCGGGCATCGTCGCGCGCCACCCACCACGACCACCCCTCGGACTCGAGAGTCGAGGCCGCGTGCCACGATCCGGTCGGCGTGATTCCGATGGCGAACCCATCGGTTCCGTCGGTGGCGGTTGGCGGTCGGGACAACGGCACCGAGCCCGAACCGGGGATCTCGATCCGATCAAGCACCAATCGCATGACGCGAGCGTAGAACCACCCGAATCACACGATGGGTTGTCCTCGACCCATCGGCCGGCGGAAGGGTCAGAGACGCGCCGCAGGTCGAGCGCGTCGCGCCGCCACCGGTCGCGACCACCACCGGCCACTGAAACGCCAACGTGCCTCGGGCACAACCTCCTGCCCGACCATGACCCGCGGACGGGTGACCTCGATGGCGGCGGCGATCGCCGCCGCCTCTTCGACGGTCGGTTCGGGGTTGATGCGCACGCTCGGCC
>CAZMJK010000018.1:16154-16438 GCA_964566555.1 uncultured Bifidobacterium sp.
GCGATGAGGAAGTTCCTCGCGCTTGGACTTCAGCATCTCGAGTCCGGCGATGACCTTCATTCGGGTGTCGGCCGGATCGATGACGTCATCGATGAATCCACGTTCCGCAGCAACATAGGGGTTCGCGAATCGTTCGGTGTAGTCTTCGATGAGTTCCGCACGCCGCTTCTCGGGATCGGCCGCACTCTGCAGTTCTCGGCGATAGAGGATCTCGACGGCGCCGTTGGGACCCATCACCGCGAGTTCGGCCGACGGCCATGCGAAGGCGAGGTCGGCGCCGATCG
>CAZMJK010000019.1:0-306 GCA_964566555.1 uncultured Bifidobacterium sp.
CGCTTGGACGGCGGTCGACGCTTGTTAAGGTGATCCCGACCGAGCCTTCGCCGTCAATGCGATGGGTACGCGATTCGTCGCCGAAGCCGCTCGACTGGTCGGTGCCAAGGTCCACTACATCTCCACCGATTACGTCTTCGACGGCACGAAGACCTCTCCCTATGTCGAATGGGATCCGACCAATCCGCAGTCGGTGTACGGGAAGTCGAAATTGGCGGGGGAGCGGGAACTCGGTGACGGTTCGACGATCATCCGCACGTCGTGGGTGTGTGGTTTCAATGGGCCGAACATGGTCAAGACCATTCT
>CAZMJK010000019.1:316-5342 GCA_964566555.1 uncultured Bifidobacterium sp.
AGACCCTCTCCTTCGTCGACGATCAGCGCGGATGTCCGACGTTCGCAGATGATCTCGCGTCGATGATTCGACGTCTCGTCGTCGATCGCCGCTCAGGAACGTTTCATGTGACGAATGAAGGTCCAGTGAGTTGGTATGAATTCGCTCGAGAGGTTCTACGCGTAAGTGGTCAGGACCCCGATCGAGTGAAGCCGGTGGCGACGAGTGACCTCCAACCACCCAGGCCGGCGCCGAGACCGGCGAACTCCGTCCTGGATCACGCAGCGTTGCGACTCTCCGGGATCGACACGATGGACGATTTCCTCATCCCTCTGACTCGACTCGTCGAGCGATTGCAGTCACTCCAACCCTGAACGAGCGACGCCGATCAGCGTCGGGCGAGCCACATCCCAGACATCAGTGGCGGCAGGGTGACGGGTTGCCCGGACCACGCCATTTCGGGGACACCGAGTTCCGGACAGGGTTCAAGTCGTTCGATCGAGGAGAATCCACTGGCGAGAACCTTGGCTTCGAAATCCTCGGCTCCCCACGTGCGAAAGGCGATGGTGAGTCCGTCTCCGCCATGGATCTCGGGGTCGGTGTCCACAAAAGACTGGCCGGCATCGTCCGACCAGTGCAGGGTCCCATCGATCAGTTGCCACGAACGGATTTCGGGGTAGTACTCCTCGGTGCCTCCGTCGCGGATCGGTACCGAGACCATGGCCACCCCACCGGGTCGGAGAAGATCGGCGATCGATGTGAGCCCACGTTCCGCCGGTGGTGGAACGTGCTCGAGGACGTCCGAGCAGATCACGAAGTCGAACAGGCCACGGGCAGCCGCCGGCGGAGAGAGGAGATCGATGATCGGTGGGGTGTCCAGCTCCGAGTTCGTGTAGTTGAAGCAACGTCGGAAGAACTTCGCCATCTCCGGATTGTCGCTGATGCCCAGCCCGTGGCGACTCCGGTCGGGTGTCAGTTCGAGCATCGGTCGAGGGGTGATTCCCAGCCCCTTCATCACCAAGACAGCGGTGGCTCGAGTGCGCCAACTCGATCCGCACCGGGGGCAACCAGCGTCCTCTCGGAGTGGCTGGGTCAAGATCTCGTCGCTCATTCCACAGAGCGCGCAGCGAGGCACCATGCGGGCAGCGTAGACCTCGTCCGTCAACCGAAACGTCGCTCGTTGCCAATCGATTGGAGTGCTCTGCTACGTTCTGCCCGTCCGAGCCGCAGACGGGGGTTCAAATCGTGATCGGGAACCGTCGGCCGCGGAAGGAACCGCAGCATGGGCGCGAAACATCGGTGATGGAGCAGCGCCTCGCTCGGCTCGTCCGTTCGACGTGGTACCGACAGACGCACCTCGGAGGCGATGAAGCCCAGCCGGAAGCGATCGAGGACTTCCTTCGGCGGGGAAGGTTCGAGATGTGCGACCCGAATCCGCTCTTCGACGGATGGTGGTATCGGGAGACTCATGGCCTCACCGATGTCGCCGAGCCGGTTCTTCACTATCTCGAGATCGGAGCATCTCTCGGTCTGGATCCGGGGCCGGCCTTCGATACCGGCTGGTACCTCCGTCACGTCGGTGAGGTGCCGCATGGAGTTTCGCCGCTCGAGCATTTTCTCACCGAGGGTCGCACCTCGGGGATCGACCCCCACCCCCTCTTCTCGACGTCGTGGTATCTCGAACAGATGGCCGATGGCCTTGGCGGATTGACGCCTCTCGAGCATTTCCTGAGCTCAGGTTGGCGGTTGGGTCATGATCCATGCGCATTGTTCAGCACCGAGGGGTACGTCCGCCGCAATCCCGATGTGGCGGCGAGTGGAATCAATCCCTTGTTGCACTATCTGAAACACGGTGTGGTCGAAGGTCGTGAAGGAACGAAGCTCTGGGTCGACGCCGACTACCGACGCTGGTTCAGCGATGACGTCCTGGTGCAGCGACTGGGCGCCATCGGTCATTTCCGAACTGTGGCCGCCCCCATGGGGCGATCGATCGATCAATCTCCCGTGACCGATCGAGTGGGGCAATTCCGGATCCGACTCGAAGAGGCGTCGAGTCGTTGGATTCGCCTCAACGACGATGGTGACGGCGAATTGGGCATGGATTGGAATGCTCGGAGATCGGCGATCAGTCTCCCAACGACCGCTCAGCCGGATGTGACACTCGCATTGTTCGGAACGCCACAGGAACTCATCCGGTCGGTCGAGACGCTCTCGTTGAGCGAGGACATCGCGTGGTGCGAGGTGATCGTCTATCCGACGTCGGGAGCGGAGTTCTCTCTCCCCGGGGTGGAGGCCGTCACCGGCCCAGTCGATCCGAACTTCATCGACGTGGTTCGCGCAGCGCTGCCCGCGGCGCGCGGCTCGATGGTGATGATTCTTCCTGCCGCGGTCGACGCGGCCCCCGGATCGATTCGAGCACTTCGCGAGCGGTTGTCCTCGGACGCGTCCATTGGTCTTGTTGGCGGGATGCACATCGACGCTGACCTCGGATTGGTGGAGGTCGGTCGCCGGACGATCGATGGATCGATGGTGCCGCTCGGTCGAGGGGACTCACCAGGACGCTGGATGTACGGCGTTGCTCGGGAGGTCGAGAGTTGTTCGATGGACGGTGCGATCGTGCATCGCGAACTCCTCGAACGGTGGAGTGCTTCGTTCGGAGCGCACCCGGACCGCGATCCGGGAGAATCGTTGGCCGAGTTCGTTCGCCAGGGCGGAGGTCGGGTGATCGTTGATCCAGAAGGGATCTTCGTTCGTCGAAACGGCGTCGTGGCTCCTGCGTCCGTCGAACTTCCCCCCGTCGAATGTCAGCTTCGAAATCGCGAGGTGGTCGAGCGACGACATGTCGTCGTACTCGGTCCCCATCTCTCGAACAGTGAAGATCTGGCAGACGGTGGTCGAGTAGGGGTGATCCTCAGATCACTCCGTGACTCTGGCTCCCAGGTCCACTTTCTGACCGCTGACGGCATCCGGGTTCAGCCGGCGACGATGCGACTCGAACGAATGGGCATCGAAGTCGTTGATGCGCCGATGTCTTCGGGGGAGATCGCCGGATTCTGCGAGTCACTTCACGATCGTCTCGATCTTGTCGTGCTGGTGGACCCGATTTCCGCGACACGATGGTTGAGCTTCCTTCTTGAGCGCCTGCCCGGAATTCCCATTGTCTACGACGCGATCGGTCGTGACACGCGCACGGTCGATCACCGCTTCGATGACGCTGCAGTGGCGCGAATCGCTGACCTCGTTGTCGTGGAATCGGAACTCCACGCGAGGGCTCTCGAGCGCAAGGCTCGTCGATCGCTGACCACAGTCGTGGACGGCTCATCGGCCCCTGGTGATGCAACTGGCTTTCCCGTCGAGCGGATCCTCGAGGTTGTTGCCTCTGGTCGATCCACCGACACGGAGTCGTGACCCAGGGAGAGGGCGTCTAATCTGCCGACCGATGGATGACGATCGATCAGTGCCGTTCGTGCGGGTGGTGGTGCTGGACTTCAACGGTGGTTCGATGATCGTCGATTCGATCGGCGCCCTCACCCGGACCAAGTGGCCTTCAGGTCGAGTCGAGATCGTCTGCGTGGACAACGGTTCCACCGATGGAAGCATCGAGACGATCGAACGGGAGTTTCCGGCGGTGAGGGTCATCCGAAACGGTGGAAACCTCGGGTTTCCCGGCAATAACGCAGCGCTGCGCGATCTCGATGATGTTTCGTATGTCGCTCTCGTCAATAGCGATGCATTCGTCGAGCCTGATTGGTTGACACCGCTCGTGGAAACTGCGGAGGCGGATCGTGGAGTGGGTGCGGTGTGCCCCAAGATCCTCTTCGCCGTGCCGTTCGGAGAAGTCGCGGTGGAGTGTCTTTCCTCGGGGAAACGCACAACTCCACACGTTCGGTTGCGAGCGGTCTCTCTCAATGGAGTCGACGTCTTCGGCGCCGCTCACGTTGCCGGCGGTGGGGGACGCACATCCGACCGCTCTGGTGCGTTCGAGGTCTTGAGCGGGAACTCCGTTGTTCGAATTCCGCTCTCGGAGAGCGGAAGTGGGGACGCCGTCTCGAAGGTGGAGCTGGAGTTCGAGTCGGCGGAATCCTGCACGCTGTCGATGCCTGGTGTGAACCTGCCAGCGTTCGAACTAGTGGCGGGTGAGCGCACGAAGATCTGCGTCGATGTTCAAATGCCCCCAGTCGATGTTCTCAACAACGTTGGGTCGTGGCTCGACGAGCATTGGGCCGGGCACGAACGCGGCCTTCACCAGGTGGAGAACGGACAATTCGATAAGGGGGTCGAGGTCGGTGCGTGGTGCGGAGCGGCCGTCCTCCTGAGAGCCGACTACCTCTCTGATGTCGGACTTTTCGATGAGAACTACTTCCTCTACTACGAGGACACCGACCTCTCGGTCCGCGGGCGGGGGAGGGGTTGGCGGTACGTCACCCAACCGCTCAGCGTGGTGCGGCACGTTCACTCCGCATCGACGATCGAGGGGTCGGAATTTGCGGAGACCTACATCGAACGGAATCGCCTCCTCCTGATCGGACGTCACGCGCCACTCATGACCGTTTTCACGGAGCACATTCGATTCGTTCTCGTGACGGCCTCCTACGCGCGTCAGTCCCTTCGTGAAGCGGTATCGAGTCGATCGGTGCCCGATCTCTCTCGAGTGCGTCGCAGAATGCGTTCGCTAGTGGGGGCAGTGCGCCTCTCGCGTGCATCCCTGCGCGCTCGGCGCCATAGCGCTCGACAACGACTGCTCACGACCGAGGAACTTCGAGGTCAACTCTTCGCCGGATCGAAAGCCCCCTCGTCCTGAGGTGGTAGAGGAGGTGGGGTAGAATTTCGGCCGTGAATCGTGGGCCAGAGAGCGACGCAACATCGGTTGAACGTCACGAATCGCCCGATCAAACTGGTTCCGACGTCTCCATGGTGAACGGTGATGGCTTCGTCCAGCACCTAGTGAACTCCTTGATCGGATCCACGCGTCGACACAAGAGGGTCCTGGCCTTCCCCTTGGTTGTGCTCGCGCTGCTGCTGCTTCTGACGGTGCTGGGCGTCTCAG
>CAZMJK010000019.1:5375-11294 GCA_964566555.1 uncultured Bifidobacterium sp.
ATCAACCCCACTGCTCTCTCCTGCGGGAGGCGGTGGTGACTCCGTGCTCTTCGGCTCGCCGAGATCGATTCGTTCAGACGAGTGGATCGTCCACACGCCATTCGTGATTTCCCAGGTCGAGAACGGCTTTCCGCGATTCGGTGACGTCGGCGTCGGTAGTCACGACATGTCGATCCTGTCCGATACGCCTGTCCTTGATTGGACTTCGGCCTTCCATCCCAATCTCTGGGGCTACTTCATCCTGCCGATCAACAATGCTCACGCATTTGATTGGTGGTCGGTGGCGGCGATTCTCCTCATCGGGACCTATGCGTTCCTGCTCGTTCTTGTGGGTTCGGTGAAATGGGCGGCACTTGGCGCGATCTTCCTCTATGGCTCTCCGTTCTTCCATTGGTGGTACACCTCGTCGGTCTTCACCTGTATCGGGTGGATGGCCCTTGCATCGACGTGTCTGATCCTCGCGATGAAGGCGACGGGTCGTCGGCGAATCATTCTTGCGATTCTCGGCGGCTATTTCCTTGTCTGTTTCGCTCTCGTCATCTACCCGCCTTGGCAGATTGCTGCAGCAATCGCGGTCTCGGCGATCACGGCCGGGGTGCTGTGGTCGTTGTGGCGGGAGCGTTCGGTCTCGTTGCGTACCATGTTCACCACAGCATCGATCATGGGAATTGCGGCGATTGTTCCCCTTCTCGCCTTCTACGTGACCCGGCGCCCGGCATTTCAGGCCATCGCTCAGACCGTGTATCCGGGGGAGCGAGTCATCGCTGGTGGTGAACTGCCATGGACGCAGATGTTCTCCGGATGGTTCGGAATGAACTACGTGACCAACGGATCTGGCATCCGTGGGATGTTGTTCCCGAACGAGTCGGAGGCGTCCTCGTTCCTGTTTCTCGGGCTGGGTCTTCTCGTCGTCCTCCCACTGTCGTGGCGATTCCTCGTTCCTCTCGGCGATCGCCTTCGAGCGGTGGTGATCGCAACCGTCGCGGTCATGATGCTCTTCCTCACTCAGGTGCTGGTCGGCCTACCGTCGATCGTCGCCAAGGTCACCCTGCTTTCCGCGGTTCCTGAACGACGGACGCTCGTGGGCTTGGGTTTCGCGTCGATGGTGTTGGTCGTCGTGGTTGGTTCCTCGATGGAGCGGCTCGAGGTGCCTCGCTACGCGCGTTTGTTCAGCGGTGTCGCCCTTGCCGTCGTCATGGGTGTCGGCGTCCTTGGCCTCGCCGACGCATTTCAGTCGGTGAACGCCCCGGTGGGTGCTCGGCTCACGGTGCTCGCGGTCATTCTCGCGATCGTTCCCTCGGTGATGTACTTCTGGAAGCCGAAGGTTGCAGTGACGATCCTCGCGGTCTTCGGTCTCGTGGCCTCCCTTTCGGTGAATCCCCTCATCCACGGACTTTCCCAGACGCGTCATTCGGCGTTCGTGGACGAGGTGCGAACGCTTTCTGCCGCTGACGGGGGTGAGGGGGCATGGATAGGTGAGACCTACTGGTTGGCCTCGCTGCTCACGACTGCGGGAGTTCGAAATCTGAGCGGTGTGAACCTGTACCCCAATGTCCCTGCGTGGGAGATTCTGGATCCCAGTCGTCAGTACGAAGAGGCGTGGAATCGCTATGCCCAGGCGGTGTGGTCGTTCGACCCGGCCCTTCGCGCTCCGCAGGTTCGGCTCGTGCAAATGGACATGGTGGAAGTCCGGGTCAGTCCGTGCGACCCAGTCCTCGATCGGTTCTCGGTGCGCCGGATCGCCACCCCGCGAGAACTCGTCGTGAGTTGTCTCGCTCCACCCATCGAGACCATCGGTCCGGAGGGCGAGACCGTCTACATCTATGAGCGGAAACCTGTCGGAAGTGGCCCCAGTGACGGTTGGACGGTCCGTTGAGGGCATTGGGGGGTCTGGTACCGTCGGCTCCACCCGTTGGGTGCCAGCACGATCGTAGGGACGAGAGCGGAAGAGTCGGCCAGTGAAGGTAGTGACGGAACTTTGGGCCTACCGCACGCTGATCTACAACCTGGCCCAGAGAGAGCTTCGTTCCCGGTACAAGAAGAGCCTGCTGGGGTGGGTGTGGTCGCTGCTGAACCCTGCCTCCGTCCTCGCCGTCTACACCCTCGTCTTCGGGTATTTCTTCAATAATCCGGCTCCCACTGCCGGGAATGGGCACACGTCGGTCTTCGCGCTCTATCTCTTCGCCGGTCTCTGGGTCTGGAACCTCTTCAACGCAACGGTCCTCGGCTCGATCTCCGCACTCCAGGCCTCGGGCCCACTGCTGAACAAGGTGTATTTCCCTCCTGCGTGTCCGGCCCTGGCCAACGCCATCACGGTGCTTCTCCAAGCGATGATCGAGTCGGGGATCCTCTTGGTGATCATGATCGTGCTGGGGAACATCGGCGTGAGCCTCGTACTCTTTCCCCTCCTGATCGTCTGTGTCGTCTTGTTCTCGGTCGGGATCGGTCTTGCGCTCAGTGTGTACAACGTCTTCTACCGTGACGTGAACTATCTGGTCACCATCGGGATGAATGTCTTGTTCTACGCCACGCCGATCATCTACCCGATCACTCTGGTCGAGCAGAAGAACGAGACGCTTGCCCGGCTCCTGCAGCTCAACCCGATTGCGCAGTACGTCCAATGGTCGAGGGACATCTTCTACACGCTCACCTTCCCGAGCGGCCTCACTTTGGTGCTGGTGCCGGTGGCCTCGATCGTCATCTTCGGTCTCGGACTCGCGATCTTCAATCGCAAGTCCCGAGACATTGCACAGGAGTTGTGATGTGGTGAACGCCATCGAAGTGAGCGATGTGTCGAAACGTTTCCGCCTCTACACCGATCGGGCCGGCAGCATCAAGCAACTCTTCACCAATTTCGGCCGTCCGAAGTACGAGGACTTCTGGGCGGTGCGTGGGGTCTCGCTCGAGGTGGAAGAGGGGAGCGTGGCTGCGCTCATCGGTCATAACGGCTGCGGGAAGTCCACCCTCCTTCGAATGATGGCGGGTATCCATTTCCCGACGAGTGGCACGGTCACCACGCGGGGACGAATCTCTGCTCTGCTGGAACTCGGCGCGGGGTTCCACCCGGAGTTGACCGGACGGGAGAACGTCTATCTCAACGCCTCGATTCTCGGTCTCAATCGAAAAGAGACAGACCGAATCTTCGATCGCATCGTCGACTTTTCCGGTCTCGCTCCCTTCATCGATAGTCCGGTCAAGCACTATTCGAGTGGGATGTACGTTCGTCTCGGCTTCTCGGTCGCCGTGCATGTCGAGCCTCAGATCCTGCTCGTCGACGAGGTGATCGCCGTCGGTGACGAGGACTTCCAACGTCGTTGCCTCGATCACCTCGCTGGGCTGAAGGCCTCCGGGGTCACGATCGTGCTCGTTTCGCACAGCCTGGGCGTGGTGGCTGACCTGTGCGACCGGGTCACGTGGATGGATCATGGCGTCGTTCGCGACACCGGAGAGCCATTTCCAGTGATCTCCGGCTACTTGCAAGAGGTCAACAGTGTCGAGGCCGCGCGTCTTCGGAACGAGGGCGATGAGGCCGGCTCGAATTCTGGAGCGGCGCCGGCCAAGGCGACGGAATCGGAACTGGTCAACGACGCTGGGCAGCCATTGGAGTTCGGAATCACCGGACAGCCGATCAACCTGCGGATCGCACTGCCCGAGTATCTCGCCGGAGAGGACCACACCTACTCGCTTCTCATCCAAACCGAGTCCGGTGTGGTGGTCGGCGAGACCGAGATGAGTCCGGCCATGGCCAAGCCGGGTCCGTTGGAAAACGGCTACACCATCCGCTGTCGGTTCGATCCACTGCTTCTCGCTCCGGGAATCTATGAAGGGCGTGTGCGGGTCCACGGCGGGACCATCGTGCGCGCTGAGGCACTGCGCGAACTCTCGTTTCCGTTCCGCGTGAGGGCGGAGTCGGCGGCACCCGCCGGTTTGTTTCGATTCCCCGCAACGTGGCTCGAGGACAACGGTCGTTAGTGCGTTGACTGATCCAGTTCACGTCAGCTCCGCGGAAGGCGATGCCGTTGTGATCGCGCTTCGATTCGGTTGTGGGAGACTCTGACCATGGCGCAGTTCGCAGGCCTCCTCCCGTTGCTCGATCCCTATGGGCGGACCTTCAATGCGGAGAGAGCTCGACGAATCTCGAAGGGTCGGCGGACGCTTTCCGCTCCCGAAGCTGGTGCAGGCCTCTCGATCATCGTGCTCCACAAGGACAAGCCCGAACTGCTCGAACGTCTCTGGCTCGGCTTCACCAAGTTGCGGGAACTGTGTGATGAGTCGGGAATCGCCATCGAGCTCCACCTCGGTGACACCGGATCGACCGATCCGTCGACCATCGCATTGCTCGATGACCCGCCGACGGGAGTGGTGATCCATCGAGGGCTCCGCTATCAGTTCTCACGCTGCAACAACTATGTGTTCGAGCACACACGATTTCGAACTGTGCTCTTCATGAACAACGACGTCTTCATCGACGAGCGCCCGGAAGGTGTCATCGAGATCTACAACGCCCTCGGTGATCGCCCCGATCTCGGAGCGGTCGGAGCGGTCCTGCTATTCGAGAACGGAACGGTCCAGCATGCTGGTGTGCAGCTCCTGCGGTCGCCGGAACTCTTCGCCGTCCCGTGGCATCCCGGGACCCGCCAACCTTCGGTGCACACCCAGGGGGATCGATTCGAGTCCGAGGCCGTCACCGGAGCGTTCCTCTTCACACGGAGCGACCTCTTCGCTCGTTCCGGCGGGTTCGACGAGCGGTACGCAGCCGAGTGTCAGGACATCGACTACTGCCTTCGCTTGCGTCGGGCGGGATACGGCATCGAGACCATGGACGTGGGGCCGATCTACCACGTGGAGAACGGCACTCGTGAGCCGGGTGAGGAGAACTGGGCCGATCGAGCCCTGTTCGTGCGCCGGTGGAGTTCGTTCGTGGAGTGCCTGTGACTCGACGAAATGTTCTCCTGCTCACCTCGGTGATGAAGCGCGGCTTCGGTGTCTCCGTGGTCGCTCGTGAGGTTGCCGATCGAATGCCCGTTACCGGGTGGAACATGTCGATCGGGTGTCTCGAATCCGACGAGTGGTACGCCGCTGCGGATGTTGTTGAACTGCGGCCATCTCCCCAGACCATCTTCGAATACTGCGAAGCGAATGCGATCGAGATCGTGGTCGCCCAGACCAGCCCCTATTTCGAGGTGCTTCCAGCGCTCGAGATGTGGATCCCCACCGTGGTGTTCGAGCACGGTGATCCGACGCCGACGATGTTCGATGAAGACGTCTCCGAACGAGAGCAGATCAAGGTCAACAAACTCAAACGGGTGTATCCGAGCGTCGACGAGGTCTTGACGAGTTCGCATTTCCTTCGCCACGACATCGGTTGGCTCGATGCCAAAGTCGTGCCGTTGGGCTGTGACCACGTCGTCGACTTCGGATCAAAGTCACTTCCCGCTCAGGGCGATAGTTCGGCTCCACTCAAAGTCGGAACGCTCATGCGACTGGGGAGCGGAGAGGCGCTCTACAAGGGACTGAACGAATACCTCGCGCTCATCGAGCACTTCAAAGGCCGGCCGGAATTCGAGTTCTCGATCATGGGACGCGGGGAGGAGGCCGATCGCGAGAGGTGGGCTTCCCATGGCGTCGAGTGCCACCTGAACGCTACCGACGAGGAGCGATCCGATTATCTCTCGAAACTCGATGTGCTGATCTCGCCGAGTCAGTGGGAAGGCTTCAATCTCCCTCTGGTGGAGGCCCACGCGTCGGGCACGGTGGGGCTGGCCTTCGATACCGGCGCCCATCCGGAGACCACACCATTCCTCATGGCGAATGTGGAGGACGCGGTGTTTCTTCTCGAGGAGTGGCAGTCAGATCGAACCAGACTCCTGCGGGCGTCGGAGCAGTGTTACCGGTACTCCCGTCGAAAATTCACATGGG
>CAZMJK010000019.1:11304-15756 GCA_964566555.1 uncultured Bifidobacterium sp.
ATCGAACTCGGTGCCCATCTCGACCGAGTTGTGCAATCGGCGAAGTGGGGGCCGTGGAGGCGCAGTCGGCCGATGAAGCTCTGGCGGATGGTTGTGGGCCGCTACCGCATGGACGGGGTCGTCGGAATCGGGAAAGCGATTTTCGCTCGGCTGCGAAACCTGTCATCGCGGGTGACGGCGAAGGTGCGAACTCGCTAACGAGTTCCCTTTTCGATCCATTCGCGGCGACCGGGTTCGAGATTGGGGTTGGAGTAGGGGTCGGCACGAAGTTCGTCGCCCCATCGAGTGAACAGGAGATGGGCCTCTTCGGCGGTGACCGCGGCGTCGCGTGTCACGCTCTCGAAGTGGAAGAGAACCGCGTGGGGGGACACGATGTTCCGCAGGCCATTCCCGACGAGTTTGAGGCAGAAATCGACATCGTTGAAGTTGTTGGGAAACTCGACGTTCATACCGCCGACGAGGTCGAAGTTCTCTGCGCTCACGGCGAGACAGGCGGCGGTGACGCCAATGCATTCGCGTGTCACGAGGCACATGTCATCCGGCCCGGCGAAGTCGCCGTCGTATTCGGCGAACACGTGGAATGTTCCGTCGGCATAGCGGTGTCCGATGTGTTGAAGTCGACCATCGGCCAATAGGAGTCGAGCACCGACGGCACCGACTCCGGGGTCGAGTGCAAGTCCGACCAGTTCTTCGATGAAGTCCGGGGAGATGACTTCCATGTCGTCGTTGAGGAGCAGAAGAACCTCCCCTGATGACGCGGCTCGACCCTTGTTGATCTTGTCGGCGAAGTTGAATGGGGCGTCGTACTCGACCCACACCAAGCGCTCGCCGCAGAGGCGTTCCAGGCCCCGACGGACGACCTCTGGAGTCGATGTGTCGGCGACGATGACGAACTCGACGTTGTCCCAAGTGGAGATGCTGAGGATGGACTCGATCAGTTCGATGATGAAGATTCGCCGCTGGCCCCACACGGTTCCCGATGAGCCGCACGTGGGGATGATGACACTGACCTTGGTCGAAGAATCCACCGCTCGGCGCAGTCGTAGTCCATTCCCAGGCTCGAGTGCCTCGACAGCGGCCGGAATACCGACACGATCGCACTGGGCTTGAACCACTCGGGCGCAGGAGAGGAGGTCGGATGAATGATGGCGATCAGAGACTGCGGGATCGGATTCCAGTCGACCGAAGAGGGTTTCGGGGAGATGGTGGACCTCGCCACCGCGTTCGGTGATGCGAAGGACGAGATCCCACAGCATGGCGACTCCCTGTTGCGGGGGGATCGCATCATCGGTTGCCGCATCGACGAGCGCGTGCAGTGCGTCAAGGCGTCGTACCGCCACGAAATCGCCGATGTAGTACTGGGCCCGGAAACGTTCGGGAGACCAATCGGGCTTGTACGAGGAACGCAAATGGCGACGCCGAGCATCGAGAACGACTTCGTCGGAATAGGCAACAGCGACGTTCGGAGATTCGAAGAGGTCGGCGAGGAGAGCACGAGCACGTTGGTTCACGCCGCCGGGAGCATCGGTGATGATGACGACATCACCCAATGCCGAGGTCAAAGCGCGATTGAGGCCAGCGACGCCGCCCTCGGCGTCGAACTGGATGACGTCGACGCCGATCACGACGGACGGATTCGATTGAGGAACCGTCCGAGGAGGGGAAGTCTGCGAATGACCCGGTCCCTGAACCAGACGAAATCCCGCTGCCAACGGCGCACGTCGTTCTGAAGTTCGATGATCGTGGCTCGGGATCTTCCAACCTCGAGTTCGGCTCGTCGCGCTGCTTCTCGTGCATCGCGGGCGTCGGCCTGTAACTCCGCGTAGGACTTCTCCGATGGTCCGACCAACGCTCGAAGGCGCTCGACTTCCGTCCTGAGCGCGGTGAGATCTTCGTCCTGTCTAGCGACATCCGAACTTGGCCTCGATGCATCCATTGCACGGTTCATGGTAGTCGTCACCGCTTGCCTGTTCGGACGTCGGAAATGTCGAAGTGGAGTCGGGTTGCCCACTAGCGTTGCGCCGTGCTTGGAGATGTCGACTCATGAGTATCGGTCCGAAAATTCGGCGATTGTTGGGGCCGGTCGAAGCGCCGATCAGTTCCGCCTACCGGTCGATGTTCGTGAGTATCACGTCATTGGGGGAGGAACTCGCCCGCGTTCCCTTCGGGCCCAGAGTGCTCGAGGTTGGAGTCGGCGATGGGATGGTGGCGGCGCAGATCCTGTCTCGCCGCACCGATGCGACGGTTCTCGGTATCGATCTCGCGGAGAACCCCGGTGGTCTCTTCGAGGGGGACCGCAGTCGGGTGACGTTCCGAACGATTTCGACCTCTGATCTTCTGGCGGAGAAGCCGGAGCCGTTCGACGCGATCATGATCGCCGATGTGCTTCATCACGTTCCGGTCGAGGCTCGCGCTGGGCTGCTCGCCGATGTCGACGCGCTCCTCGCCGAAGACGGAATCCTCATCGTGAAGGAGTCCGTCGTGATGAAATCGATCGGCTACTGGATGGGCCACTTCTCGGACTACTGGATCACCGGTGACAAGAACGTCTCCTACTTGCGGGAGACCGACCTGCGTCAGTTGGTCCTCGGGAATGTGACTGGTCTCGAACCGATTGGGCGCACGACCATTAAGCCCTGGAAGATGAATCTCATGCTCGTCTGGCGGCGTGTGCGATCGTAGATCGGCGTTCCGGATGCTCAGTCGGACCCGAACGCGTTGAGTAGATCGAGTGCCGCTCGAGTCGGGGTGCGACGACCTTCGGCGACATCGGCCTCGACATCGCCGAGCAGCGCGCTGACTGCCGCGCTCGACCGGAAGCGTTCGATGAGGGTGTCGCCGATCTCGCTCCAAAGCCATGCGGTCGCCTGTTGGGAGCGAGCGGTGGCGAGTTCACCGGCGGCGACAACAGCGCGCTGGAACCGTTCAACGGCGTCCCAGACCTCAGCAACGCCGTTCGAGGTGAGAGCGGAACAGGAGAGGACTTCGGTGGACCATACCGACCACTTCGGCCGAAGCAGGTGGACCGCACTGGCGTAATCGCCCCGAGTGCGTGCCGCTGCGGCCGCCAAGTCTCCGTCGGCCTTGTTCACGATGACCAGGTCGGCCAACTCCATGATTCCGCGTTTGATGCCCTGGAGTTCATCGCCGCCCCCCGGAGAAACGAGGAGAGCGAAAAGATCGACCATGTCCGCAACTGCCACCTCGGACTGCCCGACACCGATCGTCTCGACGATGACGACATCGAAACCGGCGGCTTCGCAGAGCAGCATCGCTTCACGGGTGCGTCGAGCGACGCCGCCGAGTTGGGTGCCGCCTGGGGAGGGACGGATGAAGGCCTCGGGGCGGTTGACGAGTTCCCCCATGCGGGTTTTGTCGCCGAGGATCGAGCCGCCCGTGCGACGACTCGACGGGTCGACGGCGAGAACGGCGAGTTGATGGCCGTGGTCGAGGATGTGGTTGCCGAAGGCCTCGATGAAGGTGGACTTGCCGACACCGGGAGGTCCGGAGATGCCGAGACGGATCGCGTTGCCCGTGCTCGGCAGCACCGCCTCGAGGACGGCATCGGCGATGGCTCGATGTTCGGGTCGGGTCGATTCGGCGTAGGTGATGGCGCGGGCGAGAGCACGCCGATCCTTGGCGCGGATTCCCTCGACGAGGGACGGGGCGTCGTCGAGGCCCTGGGTCACCTGTTCGGGCTCTGAGCGGAAATGAGGGCCAACACCTTGCGGGCGGCGGAGGGGATGTTGGTGCCTGGTCCGAAGATGGCAGCCACTCCGGCCTCGTTGAGCATGTCGTAGTCCTGCGGGGGGATGACGCCACCGCACACCACGAGGATGTTGTCGGCGCCGGCCTTCTTGAGTTCGTCGATCAGCATCGGCACCAGCGTCTTGTGTCCAGCGGCCTGACTCGAGACGCCGACGACGTGGACGTCGTTCTCGATGGCGTCGCGCGCCGCTTCGGCCGGCGTCTGGAACAGTGGACCCATATCGACGTCGAAACCGAGGTCGGCGAACGCCGTGGCGATGACCTTGGCACCGCGGTCATGACCGTCTTGCCCCATCTTCGCGACGAGCATGCGCGGACGTCGACCTTCGGTCTTGGCGAACGCTTCGATCTCGTCTTGGAGTGCGGTGAAATCCTCATCGCCCTCATAGGCCTTTGCGTACACGCCGGCAATCGTACGGACCTCGGCCTTGTGGCGGCCGAATACCGCCTCCATGGCATCGGAGATCTCGCCGAGAGTGGCCCGCGCCCGCGCCGCCTCGACGGCCAGGGCGAGGAGATTCCCGTCTCCACGGGCGCCCTCGGTGAGAGCGGCGAGGGCTTCGGTGCAAGCCGCTTCATCGCGGTTGGCGCGGACAGCGGCAAGTTTCGCGAGTTGCTCCTCGCGGACCTTCGTGTTGTCGATATCGAGAACGTCGACCATTTCAACGTTCTCGGGCACGTACT
>CAZMJK010000019.1:15766-16179 GCA_964566555.1 uncultured Bifidobacterium sp.
CAGCTTCGGCATACCCGATTCAACGGCTTTGGTCATGCCGCCGAGTTCCTCGACCTCGCAGATGAGCTTCCATGCCTCTTCCACG
Organism: uncultured Bifidobacterium sp.; assembly: GCA_964566555.1. Taxonomy (GTDB): domain Bacteria; phylum Actinomycetota; class Acidimicrobiia; order Acidimicrobiales; family Acidimicrobilacustridaceae; genus Acidimicrobilacustris. Next base: position 15,852 of record CAZMJK010000019.1, read on the forward strand.
AGTGACTGGGTGAGAGATTCGATGTAGTACGAGCCGCCGAGCGGGTCGACGGTGCTCGTGACACCGGATTCCTCGGCGATGATCAACTGCGTGTTCCGCGCGATCCGAGCGCTGAAGTCGGTGGGAAGGCCGAGGGCCTCGTCGAAGGAGTTGGTGTGGAGGCTCTGCGTGCCCCCCAGGACCGCCGCAAGTGCCTCGATCGTGGTTCGCACGACGTTGTTGTAAGGGTCCTGTTCGGTGAGTGAGACGCCCGAGGTCTGACAATGGGTGCGGAGCATCAGCGAGCCCGCCTTCTTCGGTTCGAACTCGCTCATGACTCGGTGCCACA
>CAZMJK010000020.1:0-15832 GCA_964566555.1 uncultured Bifidobacterium sp.
GGGTGTGGCGCAGCTTGGTAGCGCGCTTCGTTCGGGACGAAGAGGTCGTGGGTTCGAATCCCGCCAGCCCGACCACAACGACGATGGGCCCCGGCATCGGCCGGGGCCCATCGTCGTTCCATGCCACTTCCATCAGTCCAACGACCGTCACATGAAGTCGTAGGGGTCGATGCGATTGAGGAACGAGTTCGTGAAGATCTTTCCGGAATCCCGACCCACGGAGCCAGGAGCGAAAGAGTTCGCACCTGCGCCCAATCCGTCGAGCGCATCGCTCGTTCGCATCCACTGGCGAATAGTCTGCGGATCACTCTGCTTCACGACGGACTTCATCGAATAATTCAACTGGCTCTCGCGGAAGCCGTTCGGAATCGGAACTTCATCGACGAATTGGAGCGAGACGCGAGGCGTGGCGATCGCCATCGGCTGATGATAGAGCTCCTGCGACTGTGCATTCACTCGCCCACTGAGTCGGGCGTACGAATTGTCGGTCGACGTCGAGTACCTCGAGGGAGCAAGGTCGTCGACCGCGCCACCACCACCGCCGCCTCCGGCGCCACCTGCCGACTTCTGCGCCTTCGCCCACTTCACGCGACCGGCGATACCGCCTCCGATCGCACCGGCGAGCACCGAGATCCCCAATCGGGTGGCCGAGAATTCCGTCTGACCCGTCACCAGATACTCGATGCCGTGCGACAGACCGGCGACCGCCGCACCGGCGATCGCCCCCACGAGCACGCCGACCAGCGCCCCTCGGGCCGGGGCCACGAGCGCACCGACGGCGAAGGCGGCCAGACCGGTGAGGCCGTTGATGAGCCAGTTCTCCGATTCATTGCCGGTGGGATCGGAGAATGACACCGGATCCTGATTGACGTAGTCATAGCCGTTGGCCGAACCACCGACCTTGGGATCGAGTTGCACGAACCGGCCGAGCGCCGGGATGTACACGCGAGCCCCCATCAATTGATAGGTGGTCTTGAGTGCTTCGGTCTCGTTCCCGGTCGCCGCTTCCCACGTGGTGGTGGGCAGACCGGCGACAGGCACATTGGGAGCCGACAGCACCTGCCCGTACGGGTCGAAGACCTGCGCAGCACCCTGAACCACACCGGCCTCGTTCGTGGTGAAGAACAGGTCTCCGTTCAACGCGGTGAACTGCCAGCGACTCGGTGCGCCAGGACTCAATGCCTTCGTCACCAACGCTTGACCGGGCAGCGAATACTGCAGGGCGTATGCCTTGGAGTCGGCATCCAACAACACGCCCGCAGCGGAGTAGCGGATCGTCCCGGCATCGGGGCCGCCGCTCGTGGTCTTGGTGATGACCGCACCGGAGACATCTCGTTCGTAGGTCACCGTGACCGTCCCATCGCTGGCCGAGATCACGTTGTTGGCCTTGTCATAGGTGAACGTGTTCGGACCGACCGTGAGTGCGTTGCCCTGCGCGTCGTAGGTGATCCCCGCCGATGCCGCAGGATCGGTCGTCGAGGTGAGTTGCGACGCACTGTTGTAGGTGTAGGTGTCGTCACCCGTGACCGCACCGTTCGTCGTCACCTTCTGGGTGAGTCGATTCGACGCATCGTCGAAGGTCCACGCCCAGGTCTTCGCTGTGGGAATGAGACCGGCGGTGACCGAAGCGGACGAGAGTCGACCGTTGGCGTCCCGAACATAGGAGAACTGCGAGGTTCCCGATGGAGCCGAGAGCGTCTCGCTCGAGACGGTTCCACCGGCCGAGACCTGACGGGTGGAGGCGAACGCCCCCGACGGCGTCGACCATCGCGTCGAGATCAGACGGTTCTGGTCATTGAAACCATTGGCGACGGAGACACCGTTCCCGTAGACGATCGACGCCACCGTGGCATCGGGGTTGTACGACAGCGTTGCCTGTGTCACTCCATCCACCGCCGTCGACACCAGCCATCCGCGGGCGTCGAACGTGTTGGTGGTCACCACCGGGGCAACACCGGGAGCGGTCACGGTGGTCGAGGCGGTCGCACCGGTCTTGACGTCGTAGGTGTAGCGAGTTTCGATGCCGTATCGATCCACCGCGCGCACCGTCCGACCAGCGAGATCGATCTCGACCCGAGTCGTCGTGGAGTTCGTACCGATCGTCTGGGTCGACTCCATCACGAGCGGGTTGCCGTTCACGGCGAAGTTGTTCACGGTCTTGTACGTCGTGCCCATGCCGATGAGTTCCACCGACAACGTCTGACCAGCGGGACCATAGGTGTTGCAGGTCAGCACACCGCCCGGAAGTTGCGCAGCGACGATGTCACCGCTGGCGTCGAACCACTGCGTGGTGGTCGGACCGGTGCCGCCGTCGACGCCAGGTGCAGATGTGGTTTTCGCCCCTCCTGCCTGATTCGCCGATTTGGCCCCGGGACAGGCCGACTTCGCCGATTCCTTATCGCCCCAATAGGTGTAGGTGTAGGCCGCGCCCGATGCGCTGGTCACCGAGGTCTGGCGATTCCAGCCACCCTTGCCGGCACTTCCACCTTCATAGGCGAAGGTCATCTTCGAACCGGTTTGGTTCACGCGCGATGACACGCGACCGGTGGCGGGTTGCAGATAAGACGACCTCGACACGTTCTCCGCTACAGCGTTCACCGCGTTCGGATCCGACACCTTGGTCGTGGTCATGTAGCCGTATCCGGGACGAAGTGCCGACATCGGGATGGACTGCGTCACGCCGCCCGTATCGGGACCCGACCACGAAATGTCCATCGACCCTGCCGATGAAGAGGAGGAGAGATCGATGCGGATCTGATTGGCACCCTTCGACAACGGCAGCGCGTCACAGGCACCGCTCACGCACAAGATGCTGTTGATCCGTACCTCGGCGGTGTCGTTGCCCGACACGATGCGATAGGTTCCCTCGGTCTTGACGTCGAGTGTGCCGGTGAGCAATCCCGTCCAGCCGCCGTTGTTGCCGGCGGGAGATTTCGGCCAGTTCACCGTGAGCGAGGAGACCAGAGTGCCATCGAGTTGCGGGCCCAATTCCTGCACACCATTGGCACCAGTCGTCGAATCACTGGGCCAATACGTCGCATCGAGGCCGCGCATGGCGACACCATCGGGCGCCCCCTCGAATGATTGGTCGTATTCACGCAGCGTTGACTGCGATTCAGCGATGGCGCCCTTCGTCGGCCCCCAGGACTGCACGAGGTTTCCACCTTCGTAGCGATTCACCGTGGTGAGACCCGAATAGTCGGTGGCCGAACGAAGTTGGCCCGAGGCGTAGTCCCATTCATTGGTCATCGTCAGTCCGGCTGCATTGGTCGACGAACGAGTGAAGAACGTGGTGGGATCGAACACGATCGACATGATCTGTCCACCGAAACAGGAATCGGCGACGGTGGTGGACTGTGCGCTCTCGTAGTCGTAACTGCGTACACAGCGCGTCGCACCGGCCGATGACGCCGGTTCGGTCATCGATGTGACTTTGCCCTCGGGCGTGTAGGTGACCTCCGTCCAGAACTTCGAATCGTCGACTCCGACCACACTGGACGCCGCCGCCGACGCAACCAGAGGTGACCGGGTGCGGGCGAGTCGTCCGGCGCCGTCGTAGGCGATGTCGAGCACACTCGCGCCCTGACCCGCGGCTTCAGGGAAATCGATGAGACGACCGATCGACGCACCGACGGCGGTCTCGACATAGAGGATCGACGATGTCGAACCATCCCAGAACTTGACCTTGCACAACATGTCCTTCGGAGCGGCAATGAAACCGGCGACCGGCTTGGGACAGTCACCCCCGCCGTAGACGAAGGTGATCTCACGGCCCGACACCGGATCGGAGACCGATTGGATACGACCGTTCGACCACTTCTGGCCGAGCATCGGATTGTCGTTGCCGGTGATGCTCGAGAGATACGCAACGTTCGATGCACCATCGACGGCGAACACGGCCGTTGCGCTCTTCGTGGTGACCGAATAGGTCCCATTCGCATTCTTGATGAGCACCGGCGCGAGTCCATTGGTGTCGAAATCTCCTGAACCGAGCTTGACCGGGTTGAACGAACCGCCGGCTCCTTCCCGATAGTTCGCCACCGAGCCGTTGGTGGAGATGAGACCTACGGTGCCGTCGGGCCATTGGATCAACCGCGTGTAGGGGAAGCTCGACGCCGCCTGAAGGCTCCATCCGGCCGGAACTCCGGGTTCATCGGGATTGGAGGCCTGGAACTGCAGACCGAAACCGACCGAACCGGGAAGCGATGCCATCGAATGCGAGGACCACGCCAGCGTCGCTTCGCCCGAGGAGAGGGCGACGTTCACGCCACCGACCCCGTCGAACTGCTGCACTTCGGACATCTGCACGTCGACCATGAACGACCCGCCGACCGGTTGTTGACCGGGACTCTCGGCCTTCCACGTGTAGACGTTGCCCTGCTGCAGGCCGGCGCCGATCGGCACACGAGCCGTTGCACCCGTTTCGGCATAGGTCCGTGTACCGAACTCGGACTTTCCGTCGCTGAGATCACTCAGCGTGAAGGTCCACGCGCCCGACGCCCCGGGGATCGACAGCGTCGGCGTCAACGATGACGACACCCACGACGATGGCGTCACCACCGCACCCACGTAGATCGGAATTCGCTCACCGGTGGCCGTGCCCGCAGCGAGCGCGGCCAACGTGGTGGGGTCGCCCGCCGCGCTCGAGGCGGCGCGATCCTTCACCCCCGAGGAGGAGCAGGCTCCGGCGATGAGGACGAGCGAGAGCCCGATGGCGATGATCGAAAGTAATGAGGAACGCCGCACCAGATTCTCCGTGGGTCGATGAGCGAAGGCAACGGAACGCTAGCAGAGATCAGTCAACGTTGTTGACTGATCTCTGCTCGTCCTCCGCTGTCGGCATCGGTCGCCGCGATGACCTAGAGCTGCGCTGTCGTGAAATTCCCGTCGGTGAGCCAACTGAAACTGCTCCGACGTGCCGGGTCGAATTTTGCGAACTCTGCGGCTTCGGCTCGAAGTTGCCTCGCCAGCGCGCTCGTTGCTCGGGCCTGACTCACCGCCCTGACGGCAAAGCGATCGGCTCTCGCCATTTGCTGCGCCTGCCGTGCTGCGACGGCGGCGGAGTCGTCGACCACCCCGAAAAGCAAATGGCCGGTGAGTAGTGGGTTGGGCTGATTCATCTGTTGGGCCAACGAACGTCCGTAGGCCTCGTCGTAGACGCCTTGAAACTGCCCAAAGCCCTGACGTGGGAGTGCGGGCGGTTGTGCCTGAGGCGCCGGAGCCGGCGGTGCGGGGGGATTCCCATTCACATTGCCGCCAGCGCGGTTCTGCGCCTTCGACCACTTGACGCGTCCGGCGATTCCGCCACCAGCGGCACCGGCGAGCACCGACAGACCGAGGCGCATGGCGGAGAACTCGGTTTGTCCGGTCACGGCGTACTCGATGGCGTGCGATGCACCCGCCACGATCGCACCCGTGAGGGCACCGACGAGAACGCCCACAAGCGCACCGCGAGCCGGGGCAACAAGGGCAGCGATACCGAATGATGCGAGGGCGCTGAGTCCGGTGACGAGCCAGTTCTCCGATTCATTGCCACTCGGGTCGGAGTTGTTGATGGGATCTTGGTTGACGTAGTCATACCCGTTCGCCGATCCACCGACCTTCGGATCGAGTTGCGCGAATCGTCCGAGAGCAGGCAGATACACCCGTGCACCCATCATCTGATACGCCGTCTTCAGTGATTCGGTTTCGTTTCCGGTGGCCGCTTGGAACGTGGTGTTGGGAAGGTTCGGTTGCGCTGGGTTCGGGGTGGTGAGGACCTGGCCATACGGGTCAAAGGCCTGCGCGGTCCCCTGCAACACTCCTGCGCCGTCAGTGGTGAAGAACAGATCGCCATCGAGCGTGGTGTGCTGCCAACGTGCAACCCCGCCACTCGCCAACGGGAAGTACATCGACACACCGAATGGCAACGAGATCTGCTGACTCGTTGGATTCCCGGCGCCATCGAGGAGCACACCGCCACTTCCATATTGGATTGTGCCCGCCCCAGGTCCACCGGTTGTCGTCTTGGACACAATCGAGCCGTTGAGGTCACGCACATAACTCACAGAGAGCGTCCCGTCGGTGGCCGAACTCAGTCGATTGGCATTGTCGTAGGTGAACGTATCGGGTCCGATTTTGGTGGCGTTGCCTCGATCGTCGTACGTGATACCGGCCGATGCGGCCGGATCAGTGGTTGAGGTCAACTGTGACGCGCTGTTGTAGGTGTAGGAGTAGTCACCACTGACCGCACCATTGTCAGTGACTTTCTGGGTGAGTCGATTCGACGCACCATCGAACGTCCATGCCCAGGACTTGGCCGTTGGAACGAGGCCAGCCGTGACCGACGCTGCGCTCAAACGGTTGTTGCTGTCATAGGTGTAGGTGAACGTCGACGCACCAGTCGGAGCCGAGAGCGTCTCGCTCGAGATGGTGCCGCCGGCGGAGATCACGCGTTCATCAGCAAAGTTCCCTGATGGCGTGGTCGATCGAAGGCCCACGACACGGTTCTGATCGTTGTACGTCGACGCACTGCGCACCCCGTTGCCGTACGCGACCGATGCAACCGTTCCATCGTCGTTGTAAGAAAGCGTGGCAACAGCAGCACCGTTCACTTCGATCTGGCTGAGCCATCCACGATTGTCATAGGTGTTCGACTCGACCACCGGAGCTGCCCCTTCTGTGGTCGTGGTGGTGGTGGCGACATCGCCGGTCCGAAGGTCGAAGGTGAATCGGGTGTCGATACCGAAACGATCGACGGTACGCACCACTCGACCCAAGAGATCCACTTCGACGCGGGTCGTTGTCACCGAGGATCCAACCGTTTCTGTCGTCTCGGAGATCAGCGGGTTGCCACCGACGGCATAGTCGGTCGTGGACTTCTGCGTATTCCCCATGCCGATCAGTTGTGTCTCGACGATCTGGCCGCCCTTTCCGTAGGTCAGACACGACAACGCTCCGCCTGGGGCTTGGGTCGCCACGGTTCGTCCCGCGTTGTCGAACCACTTGGTCGTGGTCGGTCCGGTGCCGCCATCGACACCGGGGGCACTCACGGTCTTGGACGCACCAGCCTGATTGGCCGAGGCCGAACCGGGACATGGAGACTTCGCGTTCTCCTTGTCACCCCAGTAGGTGTAGGTGTACGAGGCTCCGGTGGCGCTCGTGACGGCGGTCTGGCGCTCCCAACCGTTCTTCCCCTTCGTGCCTTCGTAGGCGAACGTCACTTTCGACCCCGCCTGATTCACGCGGGAGGAGATACGGCCCGAGGCCGGCGAATCGTACGACGAGCGTGAGATGTTCTCAGCGGGGCCTCGCACGGCCGACGGATCATTCACCTTCGTCGTCGTGATGTATCCGTATTCAGGTCGCAAGGCACTCGTGGGGATGGACTGCGACACTCCACCGGTATCGGGACCGCTCCAGGAGACATCCATCGATGACTGGGAACTCGTCGATGCAAGATTGATGCGAATCGGGTTGAGCCCCTTCGACAACGGCAACGCGTCACATGCACCGTCGACGCACAGCACGTTGTTCACTCGAACCTCTGCGGTGGAGTTGCCCGAGGTGATCTTGTAGACACCGGCGGTCTTCACGTCGATGGCACCAGTCATCAGGCCGGACCATCCACCGTTGTTGCCCGCTGGCGACGTCTCCCAGTTCACCGTGAGCGAACCGGCCAGTGAACCGTTCAACTGCGGCCCGAGTTCCTGAACACTGTCGCCGACTGCGTTCTTCTCGCTCGGCCAATACGTGGCATCAAGGCCCACCATGGCGACGCCATCGCCGCTCTGGGAGAACGACTGGTCGTATTCACGCAGTGTTGATTGCGCATCCGACGGGGCGCCCTTCGACGGGCCCCAGGTCTGCACAATGTTGCCGCCCTCGTAGCGATTCACGGTCGTCAAACCCGCGTAATCGGTCGACGACAACAACTGGCCGGTGGCCAGATCCCATGTGTTGACCAACGTCTGTCGAGCGGCGTTCGTGGCGCGGAGCGTGAAGAAGGTCGTCGGGTCGAAGATCACCGACATGATGGGGCCACCGAAACACGAATCCGTCACGACTGTCGATTGCGAACCTTCGTAGTCATAGGACCGCACACAGCGCGCATCCCCCGTTGCCGCGCTCGGCTCGGTGATCGAGTCGACCTTTCCTTCAGGGGTGTAGGTCACCTCCGTCCAGAATTGCGGATCGTCAGCGGCGATCACCTCTGATGCCGTGGCCGCCGCCACAAGCGGCGAACGGGTACGGGCAACGCGACCGGCGGCGTCATAGGCGATGTCGAACACGTTCGCACCGTCGCCCTTCGCTTCCGGATAGTCGACGATCCGACCGATCGACGGACCTACCGGCGTGTCGACGTAGAACACCGCCGAGGTCGATCCGTCCCAGAACTTCACCTGACACAACATCCCCGCCGGAGCCGCAACGAACCCGGCCACCGGCTTCGGGCAATCGCCACCGCCATAGACGAACTTCACGTCACGACCCGACACCGGATCGGACACGCTCTGCAGCCGCCCACCAGACCATTTCTGCCCCAGCACCGGATTTCCCTCACTGGAGATGGACGACAGATACGCAATATTCGTGTCGCCGTCGAGAGCGAACACCGATGTCGATGCCTTCGTGGTCACCGAGAACGTTCCGTCGGCATTCTTGATCAGCACCGGCGCAAGGCCATTGGTGTTCACATCGTTGGTCCCGAGCTGCACCGGCGTGAACGAACCACCTGCGCCTTCGCGGTAATTCGACACCATCCCATTCGTGCTCACCAAACCAACAGTGCCGTCCTCACCGACCACAATCCGCTGGTAGTCCGAGCTCGAGGCCGCCTGCAACGACCAACCCGCAGGAACGCCGACCTCCTCCGGATTCGACGCTTGAAACTGCAATCCGAAGCCAACAGCACCCGGCACGGCACCAACGGCATGCGACGACCACGCCAACGAGGCTTCACCTGAGGACAGCGCCACGTTCACCCCACCGACGGCATCCATCTGCTGCACACCCGGCAACTGCGTGTCGACGGAGAACGAACCACCCACCGTCTCCTGACCGGGACTCGTCGCTTTCCAGGAGTACACGTTCCCCTGCACCAAACCTGCGCCCAACGGCACCCGTGCACTCGAACCCGATTCCGCATAGGTCCGGGTGCCGAACGCGGACTTGCCGTCGCTCAGATCCGTGAGCGTGAAGGTCCACGCCCCCGAACCACCCGGCACACTCAACGTCGGCGTCAGCGAGGACGACACCCAGCTCGAAGGCGTCACGACGGCACCCACATAGACCGGGGTCCGCTCGCCGGTGGCCGTTGCCGACGGAAGCGCAGCAAGCGTCGTCGGGTCACCAGCGGAGGCCGACGCGGCGCGTTTCACCCCAGACGACGAACAGGCTCCGGCGAGGAGCGCCAACGACACTCCGATGGCGAGGATCGAGACGAACGAACGGCGTTGCATGGGAGACCTCGAGCGGTGATGAAATCGACAGAGGAAAACGTACCACGATGTGTCAACAGCGTTGACCACAGTGCCACTGAGGGACTTATTGACCTCTCATACTGGCCCACAACTTGTCTGCGAGGACCTCCTGACTGGTGCGCACTCCCCGCAATTGCTTGACCGCGTAGTTCGCTGCTCGGGTGGCTTCGAGATGGAGATCCTGGAGAATCAAGTCGGGCACCGCCGACGTCTCGAGCAAGTTGCGCATCGGATGAGTGTTGTAGGTCTGGGTATAGGCCTTCTCGTAGGCGTTTCGAGCAGCGAGATCGGTGTATTCGCGTGGTGCCGAGACCACATTCGGCTTCCCGGGGGCGAAGACCGGTTCGGGCCCGACATTGTCCGTGTTCCCGGCGATCAACTCTGCGACTCTCTGGTCCTCCGCCGCCTTTTTCATTCGGGCACCCTTCACCCAGCGATTGCGTAGCGACGCGCTCCCGCCCCCCACGACCAATCCGGCAAGGATCGTGTACCCGGCACGAATCGCGGTCCACGCCGATTCATTTCCGCTTGCGAAATCCAATGCTGCCGTGGCCGCCGCGGCGATCGTTCCGATGAGCGCTCCGACCGCGAGCCCGACCTTCACGCTCGACACCTTGAACAGGAAGATCGAGGCCATCGTCGCCACCGTCGTCGCCAACGGTGCCGCCCAGTCAGCCACGTCCTCACCCGAAGGATCGGAAAGATTCACCGGATCCTGCGACGCGAAGTCGTACGCATTGGCCGAACCACCAACCTTCGGATCGGGCTGGAGAAATCGACCCAGCGCCGGCACGTACGGACGGGCCCCCATGAGCTGATACGGGGTGGAGAGCACTTCGGTCTCGTTGCCGGTATCGGCTTGCCACGTCGTCGTGGGGAGTCCGGAAGTGGTCGGCGGCGCAACGGTGAGTCGTTGACCGTAGGGATCGAAGATCTGCGCGGTTCCCACCACCGTTCCCGATCCGTCGGTGGTGAGGAATTCGTTGCCGTTCAACGCCGTGAAGAGCCATTTGGCCGACACCGACAGGCTCAATGAGCCCGTGTACTCGACACCACCGGGCAGCGAGATCCGTTGCGCGATCGGTCGATTGTCGGCATCGAGGAGGATGCCGCCGATGCCGTACCCGATCGAATTCGGTGTCGAGTTCCCCCGCACCGTCTTGCGAACCACAGAACCGAAGATGTTGAGTTGATAGTCGACAGAGGTCGTTCCATCGGTCGCTGCGATCAAACGATTGGCGTTGTCGTAGGTGAACTCATCGGCTCCGACCTTCGTCGCATTGCCATACTCGTCCCAGACGAGACCAGCGCTCGCCGCTGGATCGTTCGTGGCGACGAGTTGGGAGAGGTTGTTGTAGTCGTAGTTCCAGTCGCCGATGACCTCTCCGGCCTCGACCACCTTCTGCGAGATGCGATTCGACGCACTGTCGAAACCCCACACCCACGATCGATCACGGGCCACAATTCCTGCGGTCAGCGTCGTTGCCGAGAGGCGGCCGGCATCGTCGTGGGAATAGGTGAACGTGGAAGATCCGGTCGGGGTCGCAAAGGTCTCTCCCTGCAGATTTCCCCCAGCCGATCGATCCTGTGAGTTCGCATACGTGCCTGACGGCATCGACCACGTGCGCCCCACCAATCGGACCGTCTCGTCATAACGCTGCGAAATCCCTACGCCATTGCCATAGGCAACTCGTGCGATCGTGCTGTCGTCGTTCCACGTCGTCGTCGACAGCGTCTCTCCATTTCGGGAAATCGTCGAGAGGCGCCCGAATTGGTCGTAGACGTAGGAGACGAGGGACGGGGCCGCGCTCGCGGGTGTGGCGATGTGGGTCGCGATCTGACCGGTGCGGACGTCGTAACTGGTGCGGGTCTCAACGCCGAAACGGTCGGAACTCCTCGTTGTTCGGCCGAGAAGGTCGATCTCGCTCCATGAGGTCGTCGTCTGATCACCCTTCGTCTCGATCGACGTCGAACGGAACACACCGTTGTTCACCGACCGATCGAATTCGATCTTCCACTTCTCTCCTGCGTTGAGGAGTTCAACGGACTGCATCTGCGCGTCCGGGCCATAGGTGAGGCACTTCAACACTCCTCCCGGAATCGACACCGCCACCACGCGACCGCCGGCATCGACCCACTGCCGACTCACATTCCCGTTCGAACTCTCGGCCAACGGAGTGACGATGTCTTGGGCTGCTCCTCCTTGATTCACCGACTTCGCTCCGGGACAGGCCGGCTTCGCTGATTCCTTGTCACCCCAGTAGGTGAATCGGTAGGTCGCTCCATTGGCTCCTTGCGACGCGTCTTGGCGCGACCAACCGCCCCGACCGCCGGTGCCCCGCTCGTAGGTGAGTGCAGTGCGAATCCCTGCTTGATTGACTCGAGCGTCGAGCTGCCCCTTCGCCGGGTTGGCGTAGATCGATTGGGTCGAGGTGACCTTCGGTGCCCGTTGCGCGTTCGGATCGAATGCCTTCGTGGTCGTGGCGAGCCCGTATCCGGGTCGCAAGGCTGAGGTTGGAATGGATTGCGCGGTTCCACCTGTGTCCGGCCCCGACCAGTCGATTCCCATCGAGGCCTGCGCCGAGGTGGTCGACACTTCGATGCGCAGCGAGTTCGCTCCGGCCGAGAGCGGAAGTGCATCGCAGCCCCCGTCCACACAGGACACGTTGTTCACCACGACACGCGCCGTCGAATTGGCAGACGAGATTCGATAGGTGCCGGCGGTCTTGACGCTGAGCGAACCCGTCATGATGGCCGACCACGCCCCATCACCCACCGGCGCTCGATCCCAGTTCATTGTCAGGCTAGGAGCCAGCGCGCCATCCACTCTCGGTCCGAGTTCCTGCACACTCTCGGAATCGCCCGTCAGTGGAAGGGGGAGATAGCTGACATCGAGACCGCGCATCTCCGTCGCGCCCATCGTCGCATCGAATTGCTGGTCGTAGTCGTAGGTGGTCGTCGATGCTTCAGCCAGTGAACCTCGTGTCGGTCCGATCGAGGCGACCATGTTCCCGTTGCTGTATCGGTAGGCCGAAGTCAAGCCCTGGTAGTCAACTGATGACAGCAGGAGTCCACTTTCGAGATCCCACGCGTTGGTCATCGTTTGACCCTGAGCATTGGTCGCCTGGAGAGGAAAGAACGTTGTCGGGTCGAAGCGGATGGAGGAAACGAGTGCGCCGAAACACGAGTCGAAGACGCTCGTCATAGATCCCTCATAATCGAATGTTCTCGAACACCGCGTCGCGCCCGCCTGTGGGGCCTGTTCGGTGATCGAGGTGACCCGACCGAAATCGTCGTAGTTCACCGAGGCCCAAAAGGCATCGTCGTTCTCGACCACCATCCCCGAAGCCGCAGCGAGGGCGACGAGTGGCGTGCGGGTGCGAGCGATTCGACCGGCCCCGTCCCACGCGAGGTCCGTCACCTGAGCACCCTTGGCGCCCGCCTCGGGGAAATCGATGAGACGACCGATCGTCGGACCCGTGGCCGAGTCCACGTAGAGCAACGAGGAGGACGAGCCATCCCAGAACTGCACCTTGCACAACATCCCCTTCGGAGTGTCGATGAACCCGCGCACCGGTTCAGGACACTCCCCACCGCCATAGGTGAAGGTGACTTTGCGACCCGAGGCCGGATCGAGGATCGACTGCAGCCGGCCTGCGGTCCAGGCCTGTTCGAGCACCGGCGAGTCGACGCTCGACACTCCACTCAGGTAGGCCAGATTCGTCTCACCGTCGATCGTGAAGACCGAGGTCGAATCCTTGGTCGTCACCGAGAACGTTCGATCCGATGTACGCATGAGCACGGGAGCAAGACCTGACGTGTCGACGGCCGCGCCGACGCCCGTACGAACGGGAAGGAGCGAACCTCCCGAGCCTTCTCGGTACACGGTGATCGTTCCATTGAGTGCCTGCAGCGCGATCGTGCCGTTCTCCCGCAGTTCGATGCGGCGATAGGGGCTACTCGACGCTGCCTGCAGATTCCACCCGGCGGGCACGCCCAGCTGTTCAGTGTTGGAGGACTGGAACTGCAGACCGAACCCCACCGATCCGGGAACGGCCGCAACCGAGTGCGAGGACCAAACGAACGAGGCCTCCCCCGAGGACAGGCCCACCATGACTCCGCCGGCGCCGTCGAACTGCTGCGCGGAACTCTGCTGCACATCAACCTGGAACGAACCGGTGACCGGCTCTTGATCGTCCGACGCGCTCCGAGCCGTCCAGACGTACACGCCCCCTTGCTGCAGTCCGGCTCCCAAGGGGATCCGTGACGAGGCGCCCGATTCGGCGTAGGTCTTCGTGCCGAACGTCGACGTGCGATCACCGAGGTCGGAGAGTTCGAAGGTCCAAGGACCCTTCCCGCCCGGGACCGAAAGGGTTGGCGAGAGTGAGGTCGACACCCAACTCGTCGGGGTCAGGACCGCACCGACGTAGAGCGGGGTGCGCTCGCCGGTACCGGAACCGCTCGGCAATGCTGCGAGGGTGGTCGGATCTCCGATGCCACCACCCGATGCCGCGCGATCGTTCACCCCCGAGGACGAACATGCGCTCGCAACCAACGCGAGCGACACACTGACGGCGACAACGGACAGCAAGAGCGGACGGCGCATGGCCGCACCCTAGCCCAACGTCAACGCTGTTGACCCAAGGGGCCGGGTGGCCCGATCACCCGACGTTGCCGATCCCTCGGAACGCATAGTTCCAATAGAGAGAGTCGACGCCGGCCCAGCGGCGCACCTCCACCGCCTGTCCACCCAACTTGTAGGTGGACTTCTCGAACAGTTTCGTGACCGCCGAGACGCGCGATTTCGTGACAAAGGATTTGTCGGCGGCCTTGAGCAGTGTCGAACCGGCCTCGGCGCCATCGATGGTCCCCGCCTTCAACAACGCCGCCGCCCGATTGAGACTCTTGGCGTTCCTGGCGATGAACATGGTCGACAACTTGCCCGCATCGTCAGCGGCGCCCAACGCTTTCGCCGACTTCAACGCCTTCGTCCACTGGGTTCGTCCGCCGATGCCGCCGAAGAGGCCACTCATCAGAGCCGACACGGCCATGTCCTTGAAGGAGAACTCGGTTTCCTTCTCCAAGCCGTACCGCTCCCAGAGATAGATCGCGGCGTACGACGCCGCACCGATCACCGCATTGATGGCTGCGGCCACCATGAATCCGGCCGCCGGTGTTGCGAAGATGGACACCACCACCGAGACGATGCCCACAACGATGGTGGGCAACCAGTCCATGAACGAGTTACCCGACGGATCGGTGATGTTCACCGGATCCTGATTGGCATAGTCGTACCCGTTGGCACCACCACCGACCTTGGGGTCGAGCTGGACGAAGCGACCGAGAGCGGGCACGTAGACGCGCGATCCCATCATCACGAATGTCGTGGCCATGACTTCGGTCTGATTCCCCGTTACGGCCTGCCACGCGTAGTCGGGGGTGGTCGGATCGCTCGCCGGGGGCGCGGTGAGCAACTGGCCGAACGGGTCGTAGATCTGCACCTCGCCCATCTGGGTGCCGGCGTCATCGGCGACGAAGAACCGATCCCCGTCGATGCTCGAGAACTCCCAGCGCGCTGGACCGGTGCGGCCGAGAGGACGAGTGAGAAGTACGCCCCCGGGAAGTCCCATCACCTGCGACACCGGCGCGCCACTACCGTCGAGCATCACTCCGTTCTGACCGAACCTGATGACCCCCGCGTCCTCACCACCAGTGGTGGTCTTCGCGACGATCGAACCACCGATGTCGCGCTGGTACGTGACCGTCTTGGTGCCATCGGTGGCACTCGTCAGCCGATCGATCGCGTCGTAGGTGAGGCTGAGTGCACCGACCTTCGTCGCATTGCCGCGGGCGTCGTAGGTGAGACCTCCTGACGCCGACGGGTCGTTGGTCTGCACCAGACGATCGGCGCGGTCGTAGGCGTAGGTGAAATCGCCGGACACGGCGCCATTGGTGAGCACCTTCTGCGCAACGCGGTTGGAGTTCGCGTCGTAGGCGTAGTTCCATTCCATCGTCATCGGAACGAGTCCGGCGCTCACCGTCGCTCTGGAAACGTGGCTGGCGTCATCGTGAGTGAAGGTGAAGGCCGATGTGACGCCACCGGCAGTGAACGATGTGCCGGAAACATTGTTGGCAGCCGAGATAGTCAACGTGTTGGCCCACTTGGCTCCACCTGGACCAGCCCACGACACCGAGTTGAGACGGTTCGACAGATCGTAGGAATTGGCGGCAACGATGCCGTTGCCATAGGCGATTGTTTTGGACGTTCCATCGGGGTTCATCGACAGCGTCGCCACGGTGCGACCGTCGACGGCGACGGCTGACAACCAACCCCGTTCGTCGTAGGTGTTGGTCGTGACGGTGGGCGCCGC
>CAZMJK010000021.1:0-15611 GCA_964566555.1 uncultured Bifidobacterium sp.
TCCGACCGGGAATTCCTGCACCTCCGTCGGTCCAGCGAATCTCCGGGTCTTGGGGCAGCTGAATCCATCATTCGTGCAGCGTGCCGGTCGGCTCGAACCGGCCCGAAATGCGAACCATGACCACGAATGGTCGTTCATCGACGCCGTTGCATGAAAGCAGTCGGGTGCCGTGATGCGTTCCACTGCGGAGCGCGACGCGGTCGGGCTCGATCGAGCGAACTAGATTTCACTCGATCAAGAAGCAGTGGTCATCGTTTCTCGCTGGCCCCGAAAGAGATGGTTATGCCCCGAAAGTCACGAATCGTCAGTGCGACCTGCGTCGCTCTCGTCATCTCGCTCCTGTTCGCTGCCTGCTCGAGCACCAAGTCCGTGAAGCAGGACTATTCCGCAGCGACGTGGATACTCAACACTCAGGTGGCTCTTGATCTGGCGGTGCTAGGTGTGCTCGGTGTCGGCGCGCCTACCTACGGCGATTACGACACCATCGACTGTGATTGGGGAGCAACGAGTCTGAACCCCATCGCCGTTGTGAACACCTACCCGACGGCCCAGACGTTCTCGATCACGATCAATGAGAACCTGGCGAACAATCTGAACTTCATCCCGTACTCTCCGAACCAGTCGATCTCGCAGATGACGGGATGCAGTATCAGCAAGGAGTACGCAGGAACACAGTACGTGACCGTTCCCGCTGGCTCACCCTCTGATTCGTCCCTCATGGTGATCGGTTGGATCGCCGCGGGAGGCGGAGAGTTCAACGCCGGAGTCGGTTCCCACAACGTGGCGATCGGCGCCGGTGGCACGCAGTGGTACGACTTCTGGCTCCATAACAACGAACTCAACAATGGATTCGAGAACCTGGAGCTCAACTACAGCAATACCGGCGGTACCGATCCGTCGCAGAATGTCCAGACCGGCCTGTTCAACGGGCTCGACTGCAGCGCCAATTCGTCGGGCAACATCTCGCTCACGTCGCCGAACTCGCTTACCACGCCGTTCACGAGCAACAACCCGAACGCGTGGACGTTCAACCTCAATCAGCCGCTCTGCTTCGGCTTCCTTCAGCCCGGCAGCGCATCGATGAGCTGACGAGTGATGCGGGGAACACGATCGGGGATTGTCGCCGCAGGGCTCGTCGCCACATTGCTGCTCACAATCGTCGCGGGTTGTTCCTCATCGAAGCAGTCCGATGCAGGTCCACCCTCGCTCGGGGGACTCGAGATTCCATTGAAGATCGGGCGATCGAAGTCCGACCTACGGGCAACGATCGAAACAACGATCGGCGGTATCGATCAGACGCTGTTGTTCGACACGGGCTCTGCGGGACTCACCGTGTTGTCCACCGCAGTGCCGCCGAGTGTTTCGACAATGACGGGTGCGCCGTTCCAGGGGGAATTCGCTGGTGGTGTCGTTCTGAATGGCATCGTCATCGCCGTCCCGGTTGAAGTGGGCGGAAACGCGACGGTGGGATCGATCTCGATTCAACTCGTTCAATCGGCGACCTGTGCTTCCAGTGCGCCGAGTTGTGCAGCCAAAGACGGCATGAGCGCATTCGGTCGATCAATCGGAGCCGATGGCATTTTCGGCGCGGGGCTCTGGTCGAGTGGATCCGTTTTCAGCCCGCTCCTCCAACTCGCATCGGGAGTGCCGAGTTCGATTGCAGTGACCTGGCGTGGGACCGAGGGGATCGTCTCCCTCGACCCGACTCTCGACGAGTCACCGGTCGCAACGGTGTCGATGCCGCCCGGGAGTCCCGCGACGCTGCCGGACGGCCCGAATGCCTGGAACAACCTGTCCGTGCCGATCTGCTGGCAGATCGACGACGCGCAGCAGACGTGCGCGCCGACGGCGCTCGACACCGGGGCGTCCGCCATGTCGTTCCCGATCGGATTCCCCGGCGGGCCGGCCACGGACGTGAAGGAGTTCGCGAAGGGTCAGAGCATCGGGGCATCGACGTCACTCGGCGAAGCTCCATTCCTCGAGTTCTCGACTGGTCGGTCTCTTGGCTCGAATCTCGTCACCGTGATCCCCGGGCAGTCAGCGGTCAACACCGGGCTCCAGATCTTCGGGCGATTCATCGTGGAGTTCTCGCTCACGGGTGGAGCGGTATCGTTCGTTCCCATTGACGACCTGAGGTGAAGTCGTCCGGAATCAGCTCTTCGCTGTTGCCGGCTCAGGTACGTGGCACTGACGTTAGGACTGCCAGGCGGGCGTTCCGTCGATATAGGTCTCGGTGAATGTGATGTCGGCCCATGTCGACGGATCAGTCGACCACGGGTCGGCACTCGCGATCGCGAAATCGGCGCGCTTGCCGACTTCGAGTGACCCCCGGTCGTCGGCGTGGATCTGCCACGCCGCGTTTGTCGTGATCGCGGTGAGCGCTTGGGCCGCTGTCGCACACTCGGCCGGGTTCAAAACCGTGCCATCGGCATTCAGTACACGTTGCACGGCGGTGCGCGCGCTCAGGAGCGGATGGATGTCGGTGACGTTGTAATCGGAATGCAGAGACGGGCGCAGTCCCGCGGCGTATGCCGATGCCACTCGATCGAGTCGATTCGCGCGTTCCGGGCCGAGAATGGTGTCGCGGAACGCAGCACCCCAGAAGTACACGTGATTCATCAGGAACGATGGCGAAAGACCGATCTTCGCCATCCGTGCGAGCTGGTCGTCAGTCGAGAACGACACGTGCTCGAGTCGATGCCGCAGATCTGTGCCCCCCTTCACGGGGAGCAACTCTTCGAGTGCAGTGAGCGCGAACTCGATCGCGCCATCCCCATTGGTGTGCACCATCAACTGCCAGCCGTCGTCGAGACCGACGCTGAGGACGTCACGCAACGATTCAGGGGTCCAATCAGCCCGACCACCAAAGTCCTCACCGAGGTACGGCTGCATGAAGTAGCCGGAGCGGCCCTGATTCGAGCCGTCGGTGACCACCTTCCACGCATCGGCGCGAACCATCTCGTCGCCGCTGAACGGTGTCACGCCAGCTGCCTTCCAGTCAGCGGCGACCTGCGCAGGTGTGCGGCCCGACACGACTGCGAACTGGGCGGTGGAGACGCGAGTCGGCAATCGCTTTACTCCATTCAATTGGTGCAAGAGTGCGAGTTCCCCGATCCCTGCGATCGCGCCCGTGGCTGCTTCGCGAACCGAGGTGACACCACGACTCGCAGCGGCAACGAGGATCGCGTCGATGCCGGCGGCGATCTCCTGTGGGGTCGGCTTCGGAAGCGGCGCGATCACCATCAACATCGCCGCTGGTTCGCCGACCGCTCCATTCAACTTTCCATCGACACGGCCGAACGTTCCGCCGGGTGGATCTTGGGTCTGGTCATCAACGCCTGCCGCGGTGAATGCAGCGGAGTTGGCATAGATGAAGTGGCCCGACGCATTCATTACGAGCACCGGATTGTCCGGAGCGGCCTGGTCGAGGATCGCTCGTGTGAGTGGCGTTTCGCCGGGGTAGAGACTCGGGTCGAACAACTTTCCCAGAACGTATTCGCCGGATTTGCTCTTCGCGGCTGCGTTCTTGATCGTCAGGACGGCGTCGTCGAATGTCGGGCAGTTCTGATGCGAGAGGTCGATCCAGTTGAGGTTGAGCAGCGAGGTCCAGATGTGCATGTGCGGATCGACGAGTCCAGGGATGATCGTTCCGTCGGGTCGGATCGTCTGCGTTGAGCTGTTCGTGAGGTTCTCAACATCGGCCAATGCGCCGATTGCGATGATCTCTCCGCCAGCGACCGCCATGGCTTCCGCAGTAGGGGCACCGGGGTTCCCGGTCGAGATCGATCCGACGACGAGGAGGTCGGCGTGCTCGCCCTTGTTTCGCTGGCTGGCGTGACTCGCCGGCTCGATGGTGGTCGAATCGGTCACGGCATCACCGACGTGGGCCTTCGCCACCGGATGCACGGTGCAGTTGCAGGTTGACTTCTTCATGAGTTCCTTCTCGTGGGGTCTTCGTGGACAGATGGAGAGGTGTGAGTGAGCGCCGCAAGTAGCGCTCGCAGAAGCAGGTGATTCCATGCGTCGCCATCCGCTCCGTCGGGCGCCATCTCGATGATGAAGCGAGCGCTGACGAACCCGATGTAGATCGAGGCGAATGCATGGATGTCGAGATCGGCGGCAACCCACCCGCGTCGTCGCGGATTGTCGAGCATTCTTGAGAATGCTGCGACATAGTCCGATTCGAGTTGGCGCAATTGCTGCGCGAGACCCGGTCGTGTCGCCGCGGCACCGAGTGCGATGGCGCGGCGGCGACGGGCAGGTGCCCGCGCGGGCCCCATGTTGCGCATGACGATCGCCTCGACGATCGAGATGAACTCCTCGAATGTACGTGCAGCGTCGAATGCGGTGGTCGCCTCGCTCATGCTGATATTGAGATCGCGTCGATACGACTCGAGGTAGGCGGCTTCGATGAGACCGTCGCGACCTCCGAAATGATGGTCGACCGCTGAATAGGTGACGCCCGCTGCTGCTGCCACGTCGCGCACACGAATCGCTTGTTCTCCCTCGGCGTCGAGCACGGCGAACGCTCGATCGAGCATCCGCGATCGGGTGTCGGCCGCGTTGCCTGCGCTGGGCGCATCGCGAGTTGCGGGCGGATTCGTCGGCGAATGCGGCGCCTCCACTGTGGCAACGTCATATGGCATTGCCATAGAGTAGCGAACACCCCGATGACGCAGAGCAAAGGACCAATTGACGTGGCCGGACCAGAACACAGCCAAGGTGCGGATTCGGTTCGAACGGCCGCCGGGGTCTCAGCGTTCGCGGTCCCGTTGCTCGGCTTCCTCGGCGGGATTCAAGGATCGGCGCCCAACGTTGCGAGTACCGCTCTCGTGGGAGCGAGCCGGTCGCTTCACATGGAGGGAAGCACTCAGGCGCTGGCCGCATCGATGCAGACACTGGCCATCGCTGCAACCGTGATCACGACCGGACTTCTCGCCGATCGCCTTGGTCGTAAGCGGGTGCTTCTGGCGGCACTCGCCGTCGGGATCGCTGGCAACGTTGTGGTGATGACGGCTCCGACGGCTGCGTTCTACATGCTCGGCATGGCCATCATCGGCGTCGGGCTCGGCGCGGTGTACGGCGCTTCGTTCGCGTACATCAAGTCGATCGTCCCCCTGAAGCGACTCGCCTCGGCGATGGGCCTGTTCACCGCCACCGTCATGGTCACGACCCTTCTCGTCACGTTCATCGGCGGCTCACTCAGTTCGGTGAACTGGCGTCTGGGGTTTGCCGTGACACCGGTGTGTTGCCTCCTCGGTTTTCTTGCGATTCCGAAACTGCTCCCGAGGATTCCGACGGTGAACTCGGGAAACGTTGATGTCGTCGGACAATTGCTGCTCGGACTCGGCGTGATCTCGTTCCTCTATTCGGTGAGTCAGCTCGCTCTCAGTCTCACCAGTCCGAAGACACTCGTGCCGCTCGGGTTGGGGATTGTGCTGCTCGCAGCTTTCGCAGTGTGGGAGTCTCGCTACAGCGGTCACTTCTTCCCGATGGAGCTGTTCCGTTCGCCAGTGTTCCTCGCTGCGCTCAGCTTCGGCTTCGTCTACAACTTCGGCACATCGGTGATCTTCCTGCAGGTCACCAACTTGTGGCAGTACGTCAATGGACTGACCACGTCGGAAGTCTCGAAATGGCAGTTGCCCCTATTGCTCTCGGGGATCGTCGCAGGTCTGCTCACCGGGCGTGCAATGTCGAAGGGGTTGTCGAACCGACTCGCCGGGCTGATCGGCGGGTCGATGACCGCTCTGGGATTTGCGCTGGTCGCCGCTCTGCATTCGTCGAAGAGCCTTTGGGGGTTCCTCCCCGGACTGGTCTTGGCCGGGGCCGGCGTTGTCATCGCCGCCGTGCCGTTTGGCAACCTCATCTTGCGTGAGGCACCGGCGAAGTTCCTCGGTCCCGTGTCATCGGCACGAACCACGGCGGGGCAGTTCTTCTACACGATCGGGTTCTCGCTCTCGACAGTGCTCATTGACAAGATGACGCTCGGTGGCACTGTGCATCGTCTCTCGGAGGCTGGAGTGCCGGCCAATCAATTGTCGACCGGTCTCGATGCTGTCAATGCCTACGCGGCGAGTGGAACGCAGCCGACCACCCCGCTCGGGAACCAGGCACTCGCCGACGCCGTGACCTCGTACGGAGGCGCGTTCCGCACCACGATGCTGCTGACCGCCGGTGCGGTCGTCATCGCGACGTTGCTCGCAACCGTGTTGTTGCGCGGTGGCGAGGGAGTTCCCCAACCCGCTCACGAGACGGCTCCCTCTGAGTAGTCGACTGATCGGCCGATCTCGGCATAGAGGATGTGGGATTCGTGAATTTCGCCCCTAGTCTTTGCCCATGGAAAACCGATACGTGAGATTTGCGGTCGTCGCACTGTGCGGAATCCTTCCCATCGCCATTTTTCTGCGGTTGCCGATGGGCACGTGGGACGACATCGCAGGTCTGCCCGATCATCCGCTCGTTGTGCATCTCGTCGTCGTCTTACTACCGGTCGTTGCGATCTGGGCGCTCGTCGCGGCGTGGCGTCCACGCCTTCTTGATCGAACATTCGTCTACCTCTTCGCCGCACTGGTCATCGGAACCTTGGCGACGATCGTTGCCAAATCTTCCGGTGATTCGTTGACCGCTGCGGTTGGTCTTCCCAAGTCGCACGCCGCGGCTGGCGATCGGCTCTTGACGCTTTCGATCGTCCTCACCGCTGCGGTCCTGCTCATGGGTGGCATCCAGCGACTTTGGCCTCGTCGACCGGCGCAGATCGCGTCAAGCGTCCTTGTGACGGTTCTCGGTGTGCTCGCACTTCCATTCACCTATGTCGCCGGTCACAGCGGAGCTGAAGCCACGTGGAAGGACCGCTACGCCGAGGCTCAGGAACCGATCAGCCCCGAACAGATCACTCTCACGATGGACGAGGTGCAGCGTCGCAGTACGCCGGAGGCATGTTGGACGGTGGTGGACGGCAACGTCTACGACGTGACCACGTTCGTTCAGCGCCATCCCGCCGGTGCCAAGTACATCACCGAGATGTGTGGCAAGGACGCCTCCGAGAGCTTCCTCGGCGAGCACGAGGGACAGGGTGAGCCCGAGAAGTGGCTGGCAACCCTGAAGATCGGCGTTCTCCGGTAGGTCAACCCGACCAAGAGGATCCCTCACCCCGACTACTACACTATGTCGTATGTCTAAGGGACGTACGCGCCGATTCGCACGACGCTCGGTCGTTTGTGTTCTGTGCGCTGGCATTGTCGTGTTCGCTGCGACAGTCGCAACCGCACGAATGGCAGCGGCTCATGTTGATTTTGTTGGCAGCAGCCCGGCGAATGTGTCGACCGTCCAGAGTCCGATCACCGATGTTGTACTCGAGTACTCGGGCGATGCCGATCCGATTCGGGACGAATTCCGCATCGAAGATGCTGCCGGGGCGTCGGTCTCGATTGCGTCAGTGAGGAACGACGGCACGACGAAAGTTGTCGTCACTGCCGCAGAACCTCTTCCGACGGGGCGCAACAAGGTGACCTGGGCGTTGCGGGGCGCTGATGGCCACAAGATGTCCGGCACGATCGCTTTCACAGTTTCGGCTGCAGCGACCGCCCAATCGCCTTCAGCAAATCCGCCTCCGTCGTTGAGTGCCTCAGCAACTCCCGACGGTGCGGTGCCAGCCACTTCTGCTGATGTCGTCGAATCAGTTTCGTCGAGTCCATCGACGTTCGAGGCCGTTGCGGCACTCGGACGTTGGATTGTTTATGGCGCAGCGTTGTTCATCGTGGGTGCCTTTGCGTATCTCGTATGGGTTCACCGAGGCTCCCGCGCTGAGGGTCGGCGAATCGTTTTTCTCATTCGTCGCGCCGCGGTGCTCCTGGTGGCGGGGGCGATCGTCGAGTGGTTCGCCCAATTAGCGGTCTACAACTCTGGAGGGATTGGAGATCTCGTCTCGGTGGCGGCCTGGGGTGAGGTGGTTTCCTCTGGATTCGCCATTGGTACCGCTCTTCGCATAATTGGAGCGGTTCTTGTCTTGAGGTTTGTTGCGCTCGAGGTTGTGGCAGAAGATCCGGTGGACATCTCCGCCCTCGACAACCTCGACCTGTTGAGTGAGTTCTCACCAACCACCTCGGGCACCACGGCTGTTGCCTCCCGTGTGCCAGCTCTCGCTCGGGTTCGGGTCGAATCAGGACCACTTGCGTTCCTCGGCGTGGCACTCCTTATCGCGTCGGAGGCCTTCATTGGACATACGGCCTCGGTGCAGCCCCGAGCCCTTGTGCTGCTCAGCGATGCGGCGCATCTCACGGCGGCGGGAGTGTGGGTCTCGGGGGTCTGGCTGCTCGGCTGGACGCTGTGGCGACGAAATCGACGGGGGGAGCCACTGGATGTGCGAAGGCTCGCCACACGATTCTCTGTCCTCGCCACATGGGCTCTGGTCGCGGTCTCGTTGTCCGGCGTTGCGCTTGGTTGGGCGATCCTGCGGTCACCGTCGAATCTCTGGACCACCGAGTTCGGGCGAGTGTTGCTCGTGAAGGTGTCGCTCGTCGCCGTTTTGGGTGGCATTGGACTCCACAACCAACGAACGGTGATTCCATCGCTCGGGACACCTTCGGGCGACGAACGATTTCGCCGCACGATCGCAGTCGAGTCGGGGCTCTTTCTCGGGGTCCTGTTGCTCACCGCCCTTCTCGTTGCGGCAAGCCCAGGATCGTGACGTTCCCTTTGATACTACATTGTGTAGTATTCAGTTGACCCCCTTCGAAGGAGCAAACCATGAAACTTCGCAGTTCGGTGATTGCCGCCACATGCGCCCTTGCTCTGGCTGTAGCGGTCGCCGCGTGTTCGTCCAGCGGCGACCATTCCTCCATGGATGGTTCATCGATGTCGAGTGTGCCGAAAGTCTCGATTCCAGCTGGTGCGAATTTCAATGCGACTGATGTTGGGTTCGCCCAAGGAATGATTCCGCACCACGCGCAAGCAGTCGAAATGTCCGACCTTGCGCTCTCGAATTCGACCAACGCAGATGTTCTCGCTCTCGCCCGACAGATCAAGGCGGCGCAGTCACCGGAGATCGCAACGATGACGGGATGGCTGAATTCGTGGGGTCAACCCGTTCCGTCCATCGAGAAGGGTTCAATGGGAGGCCACGACATGACGGGTATGGACGGAATGATGATGGACGGAATGATGAGTCAAGCCGACATGAAGAGGCTCAGCACGTCTACCGGTTCAGCATTCGATCGCCTTTGGATCGAGTTGATGATTCAGCACCATGAAGGTGCGGTGAAGATGTCGAAGACCGAGGTCGCCGAAGGGAAGAACTCAGATGTCAAGGCGCTTGCTCAATCGATCATCACAAGCCAACAAGCCGAGATCACTGCGATGAACGAGCTTCTCGCGAAGATCCCCTCCTGATGGCTGATCGAACGTCAATCGAGGACGGGAGATGACACAACGACGCCCCCTTGGTTCGCTTGAGTCGGCCATTCTCGAGGTGCTCTGGGCGAGCGATCGCCCCCTCACCCCGGCCGAGGTGCTCGACGAACTTGACGATGATCTGGCGTACACGACCGTGATGACGGTGCTCGGCCGACTCTGGAAGAAAGGACTCGCACATCGAGTCAAGGCCGGGCGAGCGTACAAGTACACCGCTGCTGTCACCGAGGCGGACTTTTCCGCCAATCGAATGATGGCGGCACTCGCCACCAGCAGCGACGCAGAAGCAACCATGTCTCATTTCGTCGATGGGCTCGACGCTGAACAGCAGCGACAACTGCGCAAACTCCTCGGGAAACGATCCCGATGAGTTTGGCGATCGCAGTGCCCTCACTTGTCCTGTTCTTCGCGCTTGGTGCGGTGTGGTTCGTTCCTCGACTGGCGAGTCCTGCCGCCGCTGCATGGACAGTGACCGTCACTGTTGGTGCTTCAACTCTGGCGTCGCTCGTGCTCCTGTTGCAGGTGGTGGCGGCCGGCTTCTCGGAGATCCCGTTCGTCGCTGATGCGATCGGATGGTGTCGAGCGCTGTATGCGGGCCAACACGGGGCTTCTCCGCTTACCGGTGGTATCGCGCTCTCACTACTTGTGGCGATCTGTTGGCGCGTGTGCTCTTATGCGGGCGCGACTCGCGCGTCCACGCGTCGCTTTTCTGGAGTGGCCGGAATTGTGATCGTTGAGTCGGATCGGCCCGTCGCATTCGCAGTGCCGGGCAATCCGGGTGGCGTTGTAATCAGCCGGGCGATGGTCGATGCTCTGGACCGTGAACAGCGAGCCGCTGTACTCGCGCACGAAAGCGCGCATTTGCGCTATCACCACCATTTGTTCGTGCATTTCGCCCATGCGTGTGCTGCCGGTCTGCCGTTCCTGGTGCCGCTGGCACGCAAGGTGACATTTCTGACTGAACGATGGGCCGATGAGCAGGCCGCTCTTCGGGTGGGATCTCGTCGCCTGGTTGCCGACACGATCGCAAAGGTGGCGCTCCTGCCGAGTGCCGGTGTTCCAACCCATGCGCAGTCGCTTGCCGGTGGGGATGTCATCGGCCGCTTCCTCGCTCTTGAGTCTCCGCCACCACCCCGAAGGTGTTATGCGCCCGTCGTCATCGCAACGTTCGTTTGTGCCGTCCTCACTGCGTCGACCTTCCAATTCCAGAATCTTCTCGTATTCTTCTCCCACACGAACTGACGGAAGATCTTTCGTCGGAGGCCGATCCGTTGTCTTCTCATGAATCCCTGGATCCTCTTCCCGATCCTGAACGGGTGGGTGGTGGAACGTGGCTCTGCAGCACTGGAGGCCGCCTGACGCGGGCCGACAAGCGACGGATGCTTCGTGTTTCCCTTTCGACTCAACGCCAGTTGTTCGCACAACGTCTCGGTCGACGTCGCCCATCGACTGTGGATCTTTCGTCGCTACTTCCCTTTCCCGACAGTCGACTGGTGCGAGACGCAGAGGAAGCGGCGGCTACGCAGTCACCGGAACTCCTTGCGCACGGTTATCGTTCCGCGATCTTTGCGAGATTGTTGGCGCTTCTTGACGGCGTCGAGGTCGATCACGAACTTCTCATCGTGTGCGGGCTGCTTCATGACGTGGGGTTGGTCCCAAGTGTTGTCGGCGAGGACTTCACAGTGAGGAGTGCCGCGATCGCACGAGGCGTCGTGTCGAACGCAGGCCTACCGGACGTAGCCTCTGCTCATGTCGCCGACGCGATTCACGTGCACACCACGATTGGGATTGAGGTCGATCGCGACGGTGCGCTCGGGGCCTATACGCAGTTCGGTGCCATGGTCGACCTTGTTGGCTTGAGGGAGCGACAACTTCCCTACGAGTTCGTGGCTCAAGTCGTCGCCACTCATCCCCGCCAAGGGTTCACGCATAAGATCATCGAGGGATTGCGAAGCGAGGCTCGTGCGGTGCCCGGTGGGCGTTTCGACTTTCTGCGTCGAATCGGATTCATCTCGGCGGTGCGGCTGTCGGCGGTGCCCTCGCGGCCCTGACGGCCCTTGGGCTCGTTGGTTCATCCAAACTGGCCCGTAGCTTCGGAGTGGGGGCATGGCCGTCGTGTCGATCGAGCGTCCCGAATCACCAGAGGTGGCGATGCCCGTCGCTTCCCGTGGTGTGTCACGCTTTGACCGCTCTATGACGTCACGCCTGCACCACCGTGAGATTTCGACGGACTCCACCGACGCTGAGCTGATCGTCGGAATCCGTGAGCGTCACGAAGCGGCGCTCGCCGAGGTCTACCGCCGTCATGGCGCCGCTGTCTTCGGTCTGTGCACCCGGGTCCTCGGCAATCAAGCGATGGCCGAGGACGTCACCCAGGAACTGTTCCTCCGTCTGTGGAACGAGCCCCACCGGTTCGATCCGCAGCGGGGCGCGCTCCGTTCCTTCCTCCAGCGTGAGGCGCACAGCCGATCGATCGAGCGAGTGCGATCCGAGGACGCCCGCCGTCGACGTGAGGAACGATCGCATCGCGAACTGGTCGAGCATCCTCCGACGGTCGAGGTCGAGGTCGAGGCCAAGGTGGAATCGCAGCAACTGCGCAACGCGCTTTCGTCGCTGGCACCGAACGAACGTCGAGCCATCGAACTCGCCTACTTCGGCGGGTTGTCCTATCGAGACGTTGCTCTCGAACTCGGGCAGCCGGAGGGAACCGTCAAGAGCCGTATTCGTGCTGGGCTGCGAACGTTGGCCGCGATGATCGACAGCAATGAGCTCGACAGCAATGAGAAGGAGGCAGAGCGATGAACGATCAACACGACGACCTGCACTCCGAAGAGGCGTCCGAACTCCTCGGTGCCTACGTGCTCGATGCAGTCGACGACGTCGAGCGGCGCCGGGTCGAACGCGCTGTCGCCAACGATCCCGAACTGGCCGAGGAACTCGAGGTCCTTCGCCGAGGGCTTGGCCAGTTGAATGATTCGATCGAGATCGAACCCCCGTCGTCGCTGTGGGAATCGATCCGCACCGGTCTTGATGTCGATAGCGCTGACGACGACGGATCGTCGTCGGTTCGTCCGATCATTTCGGCTCGGTCGTGGCCCAATCGTCCCTTCCTGCTGGCCGTGGCATCGGTCGTGGTGGTGCTGGTGGTCGGTGGTGCGGTGCTCGTCGGGTTCTCCCGAGGCACGAAGTCCACTGACACGATTGCTGCCATGACGGCGATGGCCAACGATGCGGCCAGCAAACCTGGAAGTCGCCAGGGGGTCCTCACCGATCCAGAAAAGACCATGGAAGTGAAGGTCATCGTCGACCCCGACGGACATGGGTTCGTGATGACTGATCCGCTCCCTGCGCTTCCCGAAGGCGAGACCTACCAGTTGTGGTCGGCGGCCAACGGCACCATGGTGTCGCTGGGAATGCTCGGATCGAATCCGACGATGTCGCTCGTTCCCATTGATGCGAGCGTCACCGAGTTGGCATTGACCAGGGAACCGGCGAAGGGGAGCGTGTCGCCGACCTCCAATCCGATGGCCACCGGACAATTGGCCTGAACACCGGCTGAAGAAATTTCTCGGTCGGCGTCATCCGCCTCCCGGGTTGGCTTCGGAGTAAGGGCAAGCACATCACGGTGCTCAACCCCCCCCAAGGAGCCTCACATGTCTGTTCGTCCCGTCAAGATCATCGGTGGTCTTGCCCTCGTGGCAGCACTCACCCTCGGCGCAGTTGCGTGTAGCAGTGACTCGAAGTCGAGCTCATCGGATACCACCGCCAAGTCGAACGCCTCGACCACGATGCCGATGAAGTCGGAAACCATCGTCGACATCGCCGCTGGAAATGCCGATTTCTCGACCCTCGTCGGTGCCGTGAAGTCCGCTGGTCTCGCGGAGACGCTTTCGGGCAAGGGCCCGTTCACGGTGTTCGCTCCGACTAACGAGGCGTTCGCCAAGCTTCCGGCCGGCACGCTCGCCTCTCTGACCCCCGAGCAGTTGAAGTCGATCCTCACCTACCACGTGGTTGCCGGTGAGGTGCTGGCCAAGGACGTGAAGCCCGGCAAGGTCAAGACGGTGAACGGCGCTGAGTTCACCGTGAACGTGAACAACGGCAAGGTCACCATCACCGATGCCAAGGGCAACACGGTCAATGTCGTCAAGACCGACCTCACCGGTAGCAACGGTGTGATCCACGTCATCGACGGCGTCTTGATGCCCTGATCATCAGCAGCGACATGAAGCGGAGGCCCGGGGAACACCCCGGGCCTCTTTGCGTTGAACTCCTCGAACGAACCGCGTGTCGGTGGGGGAGAAGCGTTGATCAGGAGCGATCGACGAGTTCGAGCAGCACCGCGCCGCTCGGACCCGCGGAGATCGAGCCAAGGTTCACGCCCACCGGAAGTTCGAGATGTGTTCCCGCGGCGCAGTGTCGACCTTCGATCACGACCCCTCCGTCGATGATCCAGAGGAGCCGATGCCCGTGCGAGGGCAGGACCAGTTCGGCGTCGGGTGCGAGTTCGATGTGGGTGCTGGTGAACTCATCGAGTGCGATCAAGGCTCGTTTGGTGTGATGCTCGCACGGCACCCGATCGTGGTCGTGAACATGAGTCAGCACCGACTGCAGACCCTCGACCTTCGGTGACGGGCGTTCGCCTCCCCAATCGCCCCGAGGGTCGACGAACCAATCGCCGATGTCGAGTGGGGGATCGGGCAACGGGGTGATGTTGCGTTGTGCGATCTCGGCGGCGAACAGTTCCGGTTGGTCACCCCAACCGCCGAACTCACCGAAGCTGGTCTCCCAGCACGTGAGCCCTTCCGGACCGGCGATGATGGGGCCGAACGCCGAACCAAGTGGCACATGGATGTGCGTGCCCGCCTGGCACGGTTCGGTGCCGATCCATCCGCTGCCGTCGAGGACGAACACGACGTGGTTGCTGCGATGGCCGTGCCGTCGCACCACCATTCCCGGTTCGTAGTGCACATAGGCAGACAGGAACTCGGGTCGGATGATCGGCCACTTCTCACGCACCACTGAAACCGAACCGTCGGCGTTCTGCTGACGTTGCACTTCGGTCCAGTCGATGTCATCGATATGCCAGATCACGGCGTGGTTGTTTGTCGTCATCGGAGGCGAAGAGTACCGGCCAATCCCCGGCGGCTCGATCCGATCGAGGTGGCCGCGCACGCGTAGGCGCCGCGATCAGACCTTGTAGCCGCCGTCGACGCTGATGATCTGTCCGGTGATCCCGAGTCCGTCCTCGGCGACGAGCAACGTGGCCATGCCGGTGAGTTCCTCCGGTTCGAGAACGCGGTTCTGCAAGGCGAACGACCCGGCCCACGCTTTCGCCTCCTCAGCGGTGCGACCCTGTGAGGCGCCGATCACCTCCCAGTCGATGAGTGAGGTCGAAGTCCATCCGGGGCAGAGAAGATTGGCCGTGATTCCATGCGGAGCGGCGGCCGCCGCAAGCTGTTTGGTGAAGCCGGCCAGGGCGTGTTTGGCCGAGACGTAGCCCAAGTTCGCGCCGGTGTGCTTCGACGCACCGGAGCCGATGCTCACGATTCGTCCATAGTGCTGGGAGCGCATTGCCGGTAGGGCCTCGCGTGTCGTCCAGAACGCCGAAGTGAGATTCAGCGTCATCGTGTCCTCGAACGAGGTGTCGTCGCCGTCGAACGGGTCGTGTCGATGGCCGAGCGAACCGCCGACGTTGTTCACGAGGATGTCGAGACGTCCGAACTCCCGGAGCGCGGCGCGAACGGGTTCTCGGGCACCGTCGCGATCCATGGCGTCGGCCACGACGGAGTGACCGTTGCCGCCCTCGGAACGCATCTGTTCGACCACGGCCTCGAGGTCGGTCAGAGTGCGCGCCGAGATGACGACGGTGGCGCCTTCGCGTGCATAACGAAGTGCGATAGCGCGACCGATACCTCGACCGCCACCGGTCACGACCGCGATTCGACCGTCAAGCTGCCCCATGAACACCCACTTTCCTCATTGCTCGCTCAGGTTCACGGCATCTCGCATGAGTTTCCATGCGTCACTCACCGATGGTGATGACCGCACGTCCGAGGTAACTGCTCGCCTCGAGTTCATCGAAGATCACAGGGAGTTCGTCGAGGCCGCCGGTCCGTGAAACGTGTGTCTTCACGACGCCGCGAGCGGCGAGGTCGACGAGCTCCCGCATGTCCTGCACGGTGCCCACCGCCGAGAAGATGAGC